>JBLNGJ010000547.1:0-13958 GCA_050264675.1 Micromonosporaceae bacterium | reverse complement strand
GGAGCGCAGCCACGCGGGTACCCGGCGCGGGCCACCCGCCGGCCAACGGCCCGTGCCTCACGACTGTCCCGACGACCTCATGGCCGAGCAGGATCGGCCCCTCAGCGGTGCGGCCGCCTCGTACCCCGTCGCGGCCGAGGCGGAGGTCGGATCCGCACAATCCAGCCGATATGACCGCGACCAGGACATCGCTGCCGGTCGGTTCCGGGATTGGCCGATCCTCCACGGAAAGCATGCCCTGGCGCAGCACCCCGGCCCGCATCAGCGCTGTTTCAGACATCGATCTGCCCGCCGAGTACACCCATGCAGACCTCGTGGAAGGGCATCTTCAGGTCACGGCCGCGGTCCAGCATGGCCTCAACGACCTCAGTCAGTCGCCGGCCCGCGGCCGGGAGATCCATCGTCCGGCCGAGGATCTCCTCCAGATTGGCCACCAGACCGAGACTGCCGCACAGGACGGAGGGCACGAATTCCGTGCCGGCGCCGGTGAGCGCCGCCAGCGCCGCCGAGTTGTGGTCCAGCCCGGCCTCCGGACCGCCGACGGCCGCTACCCGGCAGTTGGCCGCCAGCCGACGGGCGATCTCGACGGTGAGGCTGCCGGAGTCGGCCGCGAACACCACCGCCCGTATCGGCAGGTCCGGCCAGAGTTGCGGATCGGCCGGCACCACGGAGCCTGGACGGCAGACGGCCTCCATCCGATCGGCGAGTCGTTCCACGACGTGTACCAGGCGCGTAGCCCGGGCTGCCTGCCCGATGATCCGGCGGCCGAGTTCACCTGCGCCCATGACCAGCCACTCACTCTCCTCGGGGCTGTACCCGGACCTGCTCAACACGGTGCCGAAGCAGATCGAGGTAGCAAGTGCCGACGGGTCGTGTTTGGTCTTGAAATCTATGGAGTCCAATGCGCCGCTGAGATGTGGGTGCAGTCGTCGTTGGTCGTAGTCGATCTGCGCCACCATCTCTGAGCCGACGAACTCCCGGCCGATTCTGAGAACGTCGTTCGCGAAGGCCCAGCCCTCGGCCTCCCCATCGGCCGCGTCCCCGACGATGAAGATGCGTGCGCCGGCGAACTGTTCCGAGAACATGACATCGCTCAGCCCGAGGCGGTCGAGCGATCGCAACTTGCGCTGCAGGTTCTCGGTCTGCTGGACCAGGCGGGCGCGCATGTCGGCGAGGCCTTCGCGGCCGGCGGATAACAAACGGACAGACGTCAGAACCTTGTCGGCGGCATTCCCCTCGGCTACGCAGATCAGGCCGGCCCACCGGCCCGACGGGTGCGTCACCTCGACGATCGACGAGGATGCCCCGGATTGGAGACTAACGCTGAGAGTCATTTGAGCTCCTTGCGGAGTGTTCACTGATGATCGACAGGGCGCTGCTGACCGTTGCCTCGACGGAGCGGGTCGCGTCGAGGTGGTGGACTGGGCACAGGGGTTCACGCACCCGCCGGAACGCGTCGCTGTAGGCCGCGACAATGCGTCTGAGCTCGACGAAGGTCATCGGGTTACCGGGATTGCACGGTTGCCAGCCGGTCCGCTCATCCGAGAGCTCCACGGGTAGGTCAAGCACGATATATGCGTCCGGCACGACAAGCTCGACTCGATTTCGGTTGAACCACCGGTATGCGTCGAAGAAGACATCCTCCCGCATCATCATTCCAAGGGTCAGCGACACACCCAGCGTGAAGACGTAGTTGCGGTCCATCACCACCAATTGCGACTTAGAAAATTCTCGTGCCAGCCGGTGCTTGGTCAGGTCGCTCGCCAGCACCATCGGCATGTTTGCCAGCGTCTCCTCGGGACTGCCGACCTCGCGTCCATAATCCTCGACCACCTGGCCGGCGGCCGACACAACCTCTCCGATGATGGATATGCCGCGCGCCGCAAGCTCATTGACCAGAGTCGTCTTGCCGGCGCCGGGGTGGCCATCGATGACTATCAGAATGACTCCACCCCCGCCGAGAACTTGTCCAGGGCCGAGGCTATGCAGGTGGCAATGTTGGACGCGTAGTCGAACTCCGCGAACAGGAACTGCCGGCCGGCCTTGAGCATCGTGCGCCGTTCCCCGTCGGTCAGCCGCACGGCAGCGGTGATGGCCCCGCCGAAGTCCCGAGGATCGTGGATGTCCGCGAGGTAGCCATCGACGCCGTGGCGGACGGCCTCCTTGGACGCATCGACATCAGACAACACGATCACCGGACCGATGTCCTCGCTCCACCAACGCATCTCGGCCGGCAGGATGGTGCCGGAGTCTGCTAGCGAGGAGCCGGCGAACACCCGAATCGATGGGTGCCCGACCAGAGCGCGCAGTGAGGGATGCGACAGGAAGTCCCGCACAATCGTGGCGCGGACACCCATGGCGTCCACCAGCGCTGAACATTCGTCGAGGATCGGATCCTGTTTGGTTAGGTCGGACAAGATGAGCAGCAGATCGAGATCGTGATCGTCCTGCGACGTGTGGAAAGCCCGGATGAGTTCGAGGAATCCCTTGTAACGCTCGGCCCTGCCGCAGGACATGACGTAGCGCCGCTTCTCGTCGATACCGAGCCGGCGCATCAACTCCGTCGCGTCCTCGACCGGGCCGAGGTCTTCGTGCAGAGGCAGGCCGTTCGCGAAGGGGACCATCCGGTCCGGCTCGGCGCCATATTCCGCGATGAGATGGTCACGCATGAACCGGTTGATGGTACCGACAAGACAGCGTGGGTCAGCAGTAGCCGTGACGCCGGCGCGCTCCCACTGGTAACGCACGCCGCCAGCATCGGGTAGTGGATGGTTCCGAATCGTGCTGTGCGCCGTCCAGACCGTGCCGATGGACACGGATGGATCGTCCAACCCGCGCGTGAGGCACTCACCCACTCCGGCGTAGGGCGTATCTGTCGCCAGCACCAGAGCAGGCACGCCGGCCTTCCGGACCTGCTCCAGCACCACCATAGCCGCGCCCGCGCTGCTCGCTCGCCACTGGTCGACGTCCCCGAACTGGGTCGAGCCATCGGTGCCGTCAGGATGGAAGAGCACCTGACCACCCACGGTCGCGACGATCTCGCGGGTTCGATCCAACAGATCCCCGTCGTATCCATCCATCGACGCAGAATAATGCGGAGTCACGACGTGGAAACGGCAGTCGTAGCGGTCCGACAGTAGGTTGGCGACTCGCGGCATACAGCGCGCGACGTTGCGCGATCCGGTGCCGACCCCGCAGGTCAGACTGCTGATTCCGTCGTAGCTCAAAAAGTACACATCAATGGGCTGGTTCACGCCGAACTCCTCTCTGGCTCTGCGCCCGTCGGGCCGAGCTGCGCGTCAGGCCAGAACTGACGGCGTCGCCGCCTCGACCAGGTCTGCTGCCTGCCGTGCGGCCAAGATGGCGGCGGCCAGCTTTCCGCCGAACACCAGCACCACCCGATCATCGATCCGCCGGACCTTCGTCGCCCGGCTGTCAGTGCTCTCCGCCGATGGGAGTACGGCGCGTACGCTGAAGATCGACCCCAGGTGCCGGGCCTTCTCGAACCCGGCGAAGTACCGGCGCCCGGCGCCGACGAAGGCACCGAAGCGGCTGCGAGCCGAATTGTGCACGACTTCCCGAACCACCCCTCGGTCGACCGAGTCGCTCAGGTTGGCCGGTATGAGCGGGCTGATTCCTACAGTGGTCGCCCGGATCCCATGGCTGACGTCGCCGAGCACGAAACCCCCGTTGTCGTCGAATGGCGCCAGGTTGACGAAAGGCCCGTCCAGGATGAGCACGCTGGTTCGGTCGTATTCGGATGGCAGCTCGACTATCGGCAATTCATAGACGTCGAACCGTAGTGGTTCGACGGTGCCCGTCAGCTCCAACCGCACCAGATTTTCTGAGGTGTACGCGGCTACCACGATCTGTCGGTAGCGAGCGAGGTCGGCGGCCGTGGCGGGGCGGCCGAAGAGTACTCGGACTCCCGATCTCTCGAGGCGCCCGAGACAGACCCTGCGCAGCGCGTCCAGGTCGATCATCGCCTCTTCGATACGGATGCTGATGTCGACGGCCTCGCGACGCAAGAACGACGGCCATTCCTCGCGATACTTCAGGTCGAAAGCGTCGCAGAACCGGAGGTAGGCGTCGGACCCAACCCGACTTCCCTCCCGCGCGATCGCAACGTAATGTCTCGCACCATCCACGACGGCTTCAGGGAATCGGCGACGGAACTCCTCCACCGATTTCTGAATTTCGGTGACCGTCTCCGGGCTCCTCGGATAGTGGAACCCGCTGTGCAAGCGGCGTGAGTTGTGCCCGCTGGTCCCGCCGAGCAGTGTCCGGCCACGCTCGAACAGGTCGACCGAGTCGCCTCGGGCCGCCAGCTCCAACGCTGCGCAGGCACCGAAGAATCCTCCGCCCACCACAGCCGTACCCCGTGTCGTCGTCAAGCTTGCCCCCGTTGTTACCTTGGCGCCCGGCGCCCCGTCATTATGCATGGGCGGCTGAGTGTCGGCAACGCGCGATGCAAATGCTTGAGTCGATCGTCAAAGTCGGAGCATTCGGCGACTGCGGCAACAAACGGCTCCGTTTGGACTAATACCTCCAAGTTGGACGAAGCCGGCATCGTTGACGCCAGCTACGGCGCCTTTGAAGGCAACCCGGACCAGGTCGCTGCCCGGTTCATCATGGCCTCGCAGGCCGGCCTCAACAGGACCACCGGGACGGCCAGGGCGGCCGGTTCGACGCGAACAACGCGTGGATCCATCTCCCCTAGACTGGTCCTGGCAACAACCGTGGCTGCGCCCGGTCGCCGCCGTGTACACGTACATCGCGGCAGCCACCGCCTGAACACCGCCACCGTCGCCTCGGCACGGAATTCGACCGAACGGGGCATCCTCACAACCTTGTGCCAGCCGAGCGCCGCCCCACGCTGCAGGGAGTGCAAATGCAGGAAGATCTCGGCCCGTCCACGGTCATCGCGCCGCGTCCAGACGTGCGGATTCGGCGCACCGCAGAGGGCTATCTCGTCAGTCTGGCCAGTGGCCCCGCTCATGCCCTATCGGAGTCCGGCTCATTCATCTGGCGAGCCATCGACGGACAGCGCACTGTGGCCGACCTGGCCGCCTTGGTCACGATGGAATATGACGTGGACGAGCGGGAGGCGCTCGAGGACACTACGGCTCTCGTAGCGGGCTTACTGGACCTAGGGTTGATCCATGATTCGTTCAAAATGGAATCCTTCTTCGTGAACGCCGCCACGACCTTGCGAAGTACGCGCGGCGACGTGCCGATCAAGCCGGGAGTGGCAGAGCTTGGCTTCGCCCCAGACGAGCTCTGTCGGAAGTTGGAGGGCCGCGAACTTCTCCCCGAGGTCTGTCAAGCTGTGTTTGTCGCCGGCTCCGTAGCTCGTGGCTGGCAACACGCCCTGAGCGATATCGATATCTACGTCGTGTCGACGGATGCCTGGACGGGTGACACCGACGGATTCAACACAGTCTCGCTTGAGCCGTCCGTGATCCCGACAATTGGTTTGGATCTCGATGGTCAACGGGTGGAGCTTCGATACTGGCAGGACACCCAAGTCACTCAGGTCTTCGCGAAGGCGACGTGGAGTCAATACAGGATGTCCGATCCGCTCGGCCAGAAAATCGGGGACAGTGAACTCGCCCTGCTCGTCCGACTCGACTCGGCGTTGATCCTGAGTGGCGGCGACTGGGTGGAGAGTAGGCGCGCGGAGCTAGCGAGCTCAGCCTTCCGAAAGATGATGGTCCTGCGAAGCCTCGAGCAGATGGACTCTCTGGTGAGTGACGTCTCGGGAATGACGGAGTCAGGAGATGTCGCCTCTGCCGTGCTCGCGGCACAGGGCGCGCTCGCCGCCGCGGCAGATGCGGTCATCGTTCACGGTGGCGAATATAGTCTGGACGCGAAATGGCGAGCCCGTCGACTGGCTCTTACGGATTCGTCTCTGCTGTCGGCCAAACAGTACTGGGAACTCGTCACCATGCAGTCGTACGAGCCGACCGATCCCGTGGCGTGGATCTCCTCAGTACTCAACCTTTGTCGGCAGGTCGCACTCGACGTTGAAACCTGACGGAACGGAACCGACGGAGCGTTGTTCTACCGGATCATCGGCCGCCACTGGGAGGACATAAAGGCGGCGTTTGGCGACGACTATCCCCACCGATTCGGGTTCGACAGCACCGGCGAATTCTGGCAGAACATCCTTGCAGTCGCATACGACTACCCAACAGGTCGCCGGCACGAGTTGGTGTTTGTCAAACCAGGTCGTGTCGGGCTGTCCGATGTAGCCCGCGCTGCACGCCGCAGTCCGATCCGTGGCGTGATGCGCGAAAGCGCCGGCGGGAGCCGACGAGCCGGGCTCCGGTAGATACTTGCGGGGCGCGGCGCGCGTACCCTTCGGCCATGTCGACGACCCCATCCCTGGTCACCCGGGCGCACCCCGAGGATGACCATCTGCCGGAGGAGCACCTCGCGGTGGTACGGGACGCGGTCTGCGGTTCGCCCTGGCTGCTGGAGGTGCTGGACGCCGTCGCCTCGCTCCCATTGCCGGACGTATGGGTCGGCGCCGGAGCCGTACGCGCCGTCGTGTGGAACGCGCTGGCCAACGAGCAGATCGATGTCGCCAAACTGCGTGACCTTGACGTCGTCTTCTTCGACCCGGACGGGCCGGTCGGCGATGACCGACTGGCGGAGCAGCTCGCAAGGCGGCTGGGCGTCGAGTGCGACGTGACGAACGAGGCGATGGTCCACAGGTCGTACCCGGCCTTGTTCGACCGCGAGATTGAGCCTTTTGCAGGCATGCACGACGCGGTCGCGTCCTGGCCCGAGCCCTGTTCCTGCGTCGCGGTCCGCCGCGAAGGCTCGCGGCTGCGGGTCTGCGCCCCGCTCGGGCTCACCGACCTCATCGGACAGCGCTGGCGACCGAACCTCGCATCGGTCACCGAGGAGCACTCGCGCCAGCGCTTCGAGAGCAAGCGCATCCGCCAACGGTGGCCCGAGGTCACCTTCGGCTGAGCCGATCTCCTCGGCTGCCGATCTTGTCACACACGCCCTCGCCCGGTGCCGGCCAAGCTCGGACTACCCGAGTGAGGTCGACGACCGGTGCTGTCCTCGGGCGGGTGACCCTCGCCCGCTCCGCCTCGTCCTCACCGACGACACCGTCGAGGTGATCGCCGGTGGGCCCGCGACGATGACGCCGACACCACCATCTGCAGCAACGCGCCGGAGAGTCGCCTTCCGTGATGCTGGGCCCGTGCAGCTATCGCGGCGGCCCCGGTGGTGGACCGGGCGGCACCGGCCCGACCGGCGCAAGCCCTGCGGGCGCCAGCGCGAACGGCACCGGCACCACCGGTAGCGGCGGTGCGGCCACCGGCCGGACGGCGCCGTCGGGGAACTGGATCTGGTAGGCGCCATCGCTCCACCAGGCCCGCGGCGTCAGCGGGTCCCGACCGGTGAACGCCCGGCGATAGCCGTCGATCGCCTCGAGCAGCCGCCGCTCCTCGGCCACCGCGGCCGGCAGGCTCCCGGCCCGCACCCCACGGTCCATGCTGTCGCGCAGCAGGGCCAGCCGGGTGGCGGAGAACTGGTAGCCGCGCATCGCCGTGAGCCCGGCGTCGCCGGCGACCCGCTTGGCCCACCGCCGGGCCGAGAGCCGCCGCCCGAGCGTGCCCAGGGTGGCCACCTCGGGCGGGGAGAACCAACCCGCCGCCACGTACGCGGGCAGCACCCGTTCGGCCAGCCGCCCTTCCCAGGAGCGCGTCCAGAGCAGGAGCCCGAGCATGCCAAGGAAGATCGGCATGAACACGGCGAAGTACCCGTAGAGGATGATCAGTCCATTGTTGACCGACAGGATGGCCATGAGGTTCCACGATCCGTGCATCATCATGGCCACGAGCAGCCCGGCCAACGGGGCCACCACCCGGACCGGGCGGTGCGGCGAACGGGCGGCAATGCCCAGACCCACTCCGGTCATCGAGGTGAACAGCGGGTGGGCGAAGCCGGTGAAGATGACCCGACCGATGAACATGACCGTGACCGCGGCCGCGCCAGCCGCGTAGCCGCCCTCCCGCGACGCGTGGGCGAAGCCCAGGTCGCCCAGGTAGAGCACGTTCTCCACCATGGCAAAGCCGGTGGCCGAAATTCCACAGTAGACGACACCGTCGATGAGGCCGGCGAAGGCCCGGCGGTAGAAGACGAAGAGCAGCAGCGGCAGCGCCGCCTTCAGCAGCTCCTCCGCGAACGGCGCCACCAGCACGCCGACCAGGTCGTCGGGCTGGCCGAAGGACCGGGCGAGGTGGGCGGCCTGGGTGTTCACGATGAGCGCGCCGCCGGTGGCCACCCCGGCCCCCCAGATGAAACAGACGATCAGGATCCACATCGGCGACGGGTCGTAGCGATCGAGCCAGAGAAAACAGCCGATGAGGACGGGCACCGGCAGGATCGCCGCGACGAGCCCGACGGTCAGCGCGAGTGGCCCGATGTGCCAGCCGATGTAGGTCACCACGCCGATGGCCGACAGCGCGCTGACCGTCATCAGCAGGCCCAGCCAGAGCACCCGTCGAAGGTCGAACCGGCTGGGCGGCGCCGGCGGGACGGCGGGCGGCGCGGGCGGCGCGGGCGGCTGCGTGGCCATCGGCACAGCGTATCGGCCGCTCAGGCGCCGGGCAGCAGGTCGGCCAGCAGGTCGCCACGGCGTTCGACCCGCTCGAGCACCTCGGCCGGCGAGAGCGGACGCACCTGGCCAGCCTCCACCTCGTCCCAGGTGAACGGTGCCGAGACGGTGGGCGAGTCGGCCGCCCGCAACGAATAGGGCGCGACGGTGGTCTTGGCCGCGGCGTTCTGGCTCCAATCGAAGAAGACCTTGCCCGGGCGCAGGCGCTTGGTCATCCGCGCGGTGACCAGCTCGGGCAGCGCCCGCTCCAGGTCCTCGGCGACCGTCTTGGCGTACGTGCTCACCTCGTCCGAGGACTGGCCGCCGGGCAGCCGGCACAGCAGCTGCATGCCCTTCTTACCGGAGGTCTTCGGGTACGCGGTCAGGCCGTCGACCGCGAACCGGTGGCGCGCCGCCACGGCAACCAGGCAGCACTCGGCCAGCCCGGCCGGCGGTCCGGGGTCGAGGTCGGCCACGAGCAGGTCCGGCGGCGCCGGCTGGTCCTGTTCGTCGAGCCTCCACTGCGGACTGTGCAGCTCGATCGCGGCCAGGTTGGCCAGCCAGACCAGGGTCGGGCAGTCGTCGACGACCACGAAGTCGAGCGTGGCCCGACCGCTGGCCGAGCCGGGCACCGGCAGCCTCACCCGGCGCACCCAGGCCGGCGTACCCCCGGGCGCGTTCTTCTCGAAGAACATCTGCCGGTGCACCCCGTCGGGGTAGCGGATGCGGGTCAACGGCCGGCCGCGAAGGTGGGGCAGGATCACCTCGGCCACCCGTACGTAGTAGTCGATCACCTCGCCCTTGGTGAACCCGACCACCGGGTAGAGCACCTTGTCCAGGTTGGAGAGTTCGATCTCGCGGTCCTCCACCTGCACCCAGACCCGGTCAGGCATCGTCGGCCTCGGCCGGCGACTTGTCCGGCCGCAGCCGTACGAAGCGGGGAAAGCGCAGCCGCCCGTCCGGGGTGCGATTGCCGTAGCGGACCTCGACCACGAGCTCGGGCCGCACGTAGTGGGCGTCCCGGGCGTCATCGCGGGGCAGCGGGTTGGCGAAGGGCGACTCGGTGGCCTGCAGCTGGCGGACCTGGGCCAGCAGGCGCCGCTCCGCCACGGCCGAGATTCCGCCGCCGACCCGGCCCCGGTAGTCCAACCGGCCATCCGGACGCAGCGTGCCCACCAGCAGCGCACCGAGCTCCCGCGCGCCGGGGCGCCAGCCGCCCACCACGTACTCCCCGGTCTTATCGTTCTTGATCTTTATCCAGTCCGGCGAGCGGAGGCCGGCCCGGTACGGCGCGTCCAGCCGCTTGGCCACCACACCCTCCAGGCCCAGCTCGTTGGAGGCGGCGACGGTCGCGGCGCCGTCGTCGAAGCTCGGCGGCACCAGCCAGCGAGGGGTCGCACCGAGCCGCGCGGCCAGGCCATCCAGCCAAGCTCGACGCCAGGCGTACGGCTGGGCGGCCACGGCCTCGTCGTCGGCGCGGAGCACATCGAAGATCATATAGGTCACCGGCAGCGCGGCGGCCAGCGCGGCGGCCCGGCTCGTCTCCCGCACGTGCATCCGCTCGGCCAGCGCGGTGAAGTTCGGTCGACCCTGCGGGTCGAGCACCACGACCTCGCCGTCGAGCACGACCCGGCTCAGCCCGGTCGCCGCCAGCGCCGGCCCCAGGCCGGCCAGCTCCGGGTAGGCCCGGGTGACCTCGGCGCCCGAACGTGCGAAGAGGCGAACCGCGGCACCGTCCACGACCGCGATGGCCCGCACGCCGTCCCACTTGAACTCGAACGCCCATCCGGAGCCGGCCGGCAGCTCACCGGTGGTGGCGAGCATCGGCTGCGGCGGCCCCGGCACCCATCCACCCTAACCCGCGGTTAGCGACGGACCGGTTGGCGTAGGAACGCACTTAAGGGGCAACCAGCCTCGGCGACAGGCCGGGTGAGGTGCGATGCTGGAACGCACGGCGGAAGGAGTACGGCGATGCGGGCAATCTGGAAGGGCGCGGTCTCATTCGGCCTGGTCTCGATCGGGGTGAAGCTCTACTCGGCGACCGAGGAGAAGGACATCCGGTTCCACCAGGTGCACCGGACCGACGGTGGGCGGATCCGCTACAAGCGGGTCTGCGAGGTCTGCGGCGAAGAGGTCAGCTACGACGACATCGCCAAGGGTTATGACCTGGGCGGCGGTGAGATGGTCATGCTCACCGACGAGGACTTCGCCGACCTTCCCCTCTCCACCAGCCGGGCGATCGACGTGCTGGAGTTCGTGCCGGCCGAGCAGGTCGACCCGATCCTCTACAACAAGGCCTACTATCTCGAGCCCGAGGGCGTCTCGGCCAAGCCGTACGTACTGTTGCGCGACGCCCTGACCGACTCCGACCGGGTGGCCATCGTGAAGGTCGCCCTGCGCCAGCGCGAGCAGCTGGCCACGCTGCGCGTCCGGGAGGGCGTGCTCGTGCTCAACACCATGCTCTGGCCCGACGAGGTACGGGCGGCGTCCTTTGATTTCCTCAGCGATGACATCACCGTGCGTCCGCAAGAACTGCAGATGGCCGCCTCGCTCATCGAATCGATGGCCGGAGACTTCAAGCCGGACGAGTTCACCGACGAGTACCGCGACGCCCTGCAGAAGGTCATCGAGGCGAAGGTGAGCGGTCAGGAGATCGTCGCCCCACCGCCGGTGGAGGAGGCGCCCTCGGGCGCGATCGACCTCATGGCGGCGTTGCGCGCCTCGGTCGACCGGGCCCGCGCCGCCCGCGAGACCGGCCGCTCGAGTGACGAGCACGAGCCGGTCGCGCCGACCCCGATCACGGCCGCGAAGTCCGCCAAGTCGACGGCCCCGCCGGCCCGCAAGGCGACGAAGCCGGCGGCCAAGGCCGCGGCCGACAAGCCGACCAAGGCCCCGGCCAAGAAGGCGGTGGCTAAGGCAGCCGACGCGGAGGCCGGCAAGGGCACCACCAAGAAGGCCACCAAGCGGGCAGCCAGCACCCGCCGCAGCGCTTAGGCGACACGGCAGCGGGGTGCAGGCTGCGCCGGCGGCGGCGTGCAGCCGATGCGGGCGGGCCCGCCCGGCCGCACGCTGCGCGGGTTGCGGGCTGGGGCGCCGGGTGTCGTGGGCGCCCGGCAGGTCAGCCGAAGAGGGGGCCGGTTAGGGTCAGGCCCAGGTCGTCGCCGACGATGGTGAACAGGCCGAGCAACATCAGAGCCGCCCCACCGAGCGCGAGATCCTTCTGGAACTGGACCATCTCCATCATCCGACCCTCACCGCTCTCCCGCCAGAACGCGTGCATGAACAGAGCCGTGGGGATCATAAAGATCGCCAGCAGCAGCGAGCCCAGGTCCGCCCACGCGCCCAGCAGCACCGAGAGGCCGCCGAGCGCGAGCAGGATTCCGCCGACGAAGGTCGCCAGCCAGGCCATCGGCACACCTTTGGTCTTCGCGTACGCGGCCATCCCTTCGGTGCGGGTGAGGTGGCCGACGGCGGAGCTGAGGAACAGGGCCGCGAAGAGAATGCGGCCGACGAGAACCAGGTAGCTCATTCGTCCTCCTAGGGGCGCCCATCGATATTTGCGTCCTCAATATTTGCGCAAGGCAGGCTCCTGCGCCATTCGACACACGGTGACTACAACCCGCCCAGTCGAGAGATCTTGGATGATTTGAGGGCCTATAGGCCCTCAAATCATCCAAGATCCGCAAGGGTTGTGACGGGGTTCAGCGCCAGGTCTCCCGGAAGTTGGCGATCTTGCCGTCACGCATGACGTAGGTGCCAGTGCACTCCACCCGGGTCGGACGGCCGTCGGCGTCGGTGCCGGCGGTCAGCCACGGCGCCACCTGGATCATGTTGCCGGTGAGGTGGCAGGCCACCAGCGAGCCATCGGCATTGGCGAAGAGCACCTCGACATCGTCGAGCGTGCGGTCGGTGAAGGCGGCCCAGAACAGCCAGGCCCGCTCCTGCAGCACCGGATCGGCGACCGTCTCCCGCAGAGCCCGCTCGTCGCCACCGAAGAGCGCCTCGGTGACATACCGGCGCACCACCGCACAGCTGCGCCCGGCCAACCCGTCTGGCTCACCCGCCATGGTCGCCTCCCTCGCTTGAAAGGAGGGGCACCGTACTAACGTTTTCGGTATAGGACGGTGCCCCTGCTTACTCCGCGGCCTCGACCACGTCCAGCGCGCCATCGGCGTACTCGGCGCGCACGCGCTTCTTGTCGAACTTTCCGACCGAGGTCTTAGGTACGGCCTCGATGAAGGCCCACCGCTCGGGCAGCTGCCAACGGGCGACCATGGTGGCGAGAAACTCGCGCAGCTCGGTCGGGGTCACGGTGGTGCCGGGGCGCAGCACGACCGTGGCCAGGGGCCGCTCGCCCCAGCGCTGGTCCGGTACGCCGACCACGCACGCCTCCTGCACGGCCGGGTGGGCCATCAGCGCATTCTCGAGCTCGACCGAGCTGATCCACTCCCCGCCCGACTTGATCACGTCCTTGGCTCGGTCGCTGAGGGTGAGGAACCCGTCAGGCGAGAGCACGCCGACGTCGCCGGTGCGCAGCCAGCCGTCGTGGAACCTCTCCGGGTCGGCCGCCTCCCCCACGTACCCCGCGGTGATCCACGGCCCGCGGACCTCCAGCTCGCCGACGGACTTGCCATCGGCGGGCATCACGCTGCCATCCGGCCCGATGATGCGGGCCTCCACCCCGGCCGGTACGCGGCCCTGCGTGTATCGGTAGGCCCAAGCTTCCGGGCCGGCCAGCCCGACCGGCGGGCGGGAGACCGAACCGAGCGGCGACATCTCGGTCATCCCCCAGGCGTGAATGATCTCAATGCCGTGCCGCTCGGAGAACGCGTGCATGAGCGCCGGTGGGCACGCCGAGCCGCCCACGATCACCTCGCGCAGCGAGGAAACGTCGGTCGGGTTCCCGTCCAGGTGGGCGAGCAGGTCGGTCCAGATCGTGGGCACCGCGCCGGCCAGCGTGGGCCGCTCGGTCGAGATCATCGCGGCGATCGGGGCGGCCTGCAAGAACCGGTCGGGCATCAGCAACGAGGCGCCGGACATGAACGAGGCGTACGGCAGGCCCCAGGCCATGGCATGAAACATCGGCACCACGGCGAGCACGGTGGTGGCGGGGCCGAGCCCGAATGCTTCGGCCGTGCAGACCTGCATCGAGTGCAGGTAGATCGAACGATGGCTGTAGGCCACGCCCTTGGGGTTGCCGGTGGTGCCTGACGTGTAGCAGAGCGCCGCCGCATCCTGCTCGTCGACGACCGGCCAGTCGAACGTGTCGGGCTTGTCGGCCAGCAACTCGTCCCAGCGGTGCACGGCAACCTGGTCGCCGCCGGCGGCCGCGATCGGCGCG
>JBLNGJ010000546.1:0-4402 GCA_050264675.1 Micromonosporaceae bacterium | reverse complement strand
GCGGCGGCCCGGCGCCGTGCGGGATGGCGGACTGATGCACCTCGGCCATGCCCGTGGGTGGGGCAACGGCATCCTTGTGGGGCTGGGCCGGGATCTGGTTGTCGACTTCGAGCAGCCCGATCCAGGGGTGATCGACTTCCGGGACAAGGAGGCCGGCATCACCCGCGTGCTCGAGCGGGTCAAGGCGGCCAACGAGCTGTTGACGGCGGTGGCCGACAGGGCCGACGCGGCCGCGTACCGGGAGTGGCTGCTCGGCGTCACCGACGTGGTCATCCGGGCGGCGCGCACCGGCGACGTGTTCGGCATCGGCGGGGTTCTGGTGACCGAGCTGGAGTGGCGGTTCCGGGACGAGCTCGTGCAGGTGTTCTCCACCTGATCGGGGGAGCCTATTCGGGCCCGGACAATGACATCGCAGGCACCGGACTGGGGCCTGCGGGGCGCTTCTGAGATGCTTGACTCGACGACACCGGGGCCGCCGCCCGCAGACCCAGCGGCGCGGCGCTTCGGGTCGACGCTCCCGCCACGGCCGGCCCCAAACCCGGGCGGGTCGCGGCTCGATTCACTGCGCGGCCGGGACACCCCCACCGCCGAGCACAACGATAGGGAGAATGCGGATGTCAAACGGCATTCGGGAGGCGACACCCGGTGACGGGGAGCTTATTCAGCTGCTGACCCCGGACGGTCACCGCGTCGAGCACCCCGACTATTCAGTGGACTTCTCCGATGCGGAGATGCGCGCGATCTACCGCGACCTGGTGATCGTGCGCAAGCTTGATGCGGAGGCCACCGCCCTGCAACGCCAGGGCGAACTGGGCATCTGGGCTAGCCTGCTGGGCCAAGAGGCGGCCCAGGTGGGCTCGGCCCGGGCCCTGCGCTCGCAGGACATGGTGTTTCCGACCTACCGCGAGCACGGCGTGCTCTACTGCCGGGGCATCGACCCGATCATGCCGCTGGGCCTGTTCCGCGGCGTGGACCAGGGTGCCTGGGACCCCAACGAGTTCAAGTTCCACATGTACACGATCGTGATCGGCGCCCAGACGCTGCACGCGACCGGCTACGCCATGGGCATCGCCAAGGACGGCAAGGTCGGCGGCGATGACGGCGAGGCGGTTCTCGCGTACTTCGGCGACGGTGCGAGCAGCGAGGGCGACGTGAATGAGGCCTTCGTGTGGGCCAGCGTCTTCAACGCCCCGATGGTCTTCTTCTGCCAGAACAACCAGTACGCGATCTCCGAGACGGTCGAGCGCCAGAGCCGGGTGCCGCTCTACCACCGGGCGGCCGGGTTCGGCTTCCCCGGGCTGCGGGTAGATGGCAACGATGTGCTCGCCAGCTACGGGGTTACCCGGGCCGCGCTCGACCACGCCCGCCACGGCGAGGGCCCGACGATGATCGAGGCCTACACATACCGGATGGGCGCCCACACCACCTCGGACGATCCCACCCGTTACCGGATCGCGTCCGAGGTCGAAGCCTGGCTGGCCAAGGACCCGATCAAGCGTGTGCGCGCGCTGCTGGAACGGGAGGGCACCGCCGACGAGGCCTTCTTCACCGAGGTGGACGAGCAGGCGGCGCAGGAGGCGGTGCAGCTGCGGGAGCGGGTGCTCGCCCTACCCGACCCGAAGCCGGTCGAGATGTTCGACAACGTCTACGCGACCGGCTCGCCCCTCGTCGATGAGCAGCGCGAGGAGTTCACCCGCTACATGGCCTCGTTCGAGGGAGGACACTGATGGCCACCCTGACCATCGGCAAGGCACTCAACGAAGGCCTGCGCCGGGCGCTCGAGTCCGACCCCAAAGTGTTGATCATGGGTGAGGACGTGGGCAAGCTGGGCGGCGTCTTCCGGATCACCGACGGCTTGCAGAAGGACTTCGGCGACGAGCGGGTGATCGACACACCGTTGGCCGAGTCGGGCATCGTCGGCACCGCGATCGGGCTGGCCATCCGGGGCTACCGGCCGGTGTGCGAGATCCAGTTCGACGGCTTCGTGTTCCCGGCGTACGACCAGATCGTCTCCCAGGTTGCGAAGATGCACTACCGCAGCCGGGGCAAAGTGCGGTTACCGATCGTTATTCGGATCCCGTACGGCGGTGGCATCGGTGCGGTCGAGCACCATTCCGAGTCGCCGGAGGCGTTCTTCGCGCACTCCGCCGGCCTCAAGATCGTTACGTGTGCCACGCCGGCCGACGCGTACACGATGATCCAGCAGGCCGTCGCCCTCGATGATCCGGTCATCTTCTTCGAGCCCAAGCGGCGCTACTGGGAGAAGGGCGAGGTCGACACGGCCCTGCCGCTCGCCGACGCCGATCCGCTCTTCGCCGCCCGGGTCGTCCGGGCGGGACGCGACGCCACGGTCGTCGCGTACGGGCCGATGGTCCGCACGGTCCTCGACGCCTCCTCGGCCGCGGCCGAGGAAGGGCGTGAGCTCGAGGTCATCGACCTGCGCTCGCTCTCGCCGCTGGATCTGCGGCCGGTCTACGAATCGGTACGCCGCACCGGCCGGTTGGTCGTGGTGCACGAGGCGGCCCGCAACGGCGGCATGGGTGCGGAGGTCGCCGCTCGGGTGACCGAGAAGTGCTTCTACTCGCTGGAGGCACCGGTGCTGCGGGTCACCGGGTTCGACATCCCCTACCCGGCGTCCCGGGTGGAGGAGGAGTACCTGCCCGACCTCGACCGCGTGCTCGACGCCGTCGACCGCACGTTCAAGTACTGAGAGGCCACGATGTCCCGGATCAAGGAGTTCAACCTGCCCGACCTCGGCGAAGGCCTCACCGAGGGCGAGATCATCAAGTGGCTCGTGGCCGAAGGCGACGTGGTCAAGCTCAACCAGCCGATCGTGGAGGTTGAGACGGCCAAGGCGGCGGTCGAGATCCCGGCCAAGTGGGCCGGCCGGATTACCAAGATCTATCACGGTGAGGGCGCCACGGTCGAAGTGGGTTCGCCGATCATCGCCATCGACACCCAGCCCGACGCCGGGCCGGCCGAGGCACCGCCCCAGCCGTCGGCGGCCGCCCTGGCCGCGGTCGACATCGCGCCGGCCGAGGGCGCGGTCGAGCCGGGCCTGATCGGCGGTCCGGCCCCGGGTGGGCGGACCGCGGTGCTCGTCGGCTACGGCCCGCGTACCACCGCCGCGAAGCGCCGCCCGCGCCGCTCCGATGCGGAGCCGGCCACGACACCGCCGGCCGCCACGCCCCCGGCTGTTGCGGCCCCGGCTGCTGTGGCCCCGCCCGCTCCGGCGGCTCCGGTCGCGGCCCCGCCGGCCCCACTGGCTCCGGTCGCGGCCCCGCCGGCCCCACTGGCTCCGGCCGCAGCGGTGGCCCTGGCCAAGCCGCCGGTACGCAAGCTCGCCCGCGACCTCGGGGTTGACCTGCACGGGCTTAGCGGCAGCGGCCCGGCCGGTTCGATCACCCGGGAGGATGTGCAGGCGGCGGCGAACGGCGCGACGCCGGCCACGACGCCGGCCTCATTCGGGGCGGACCGCGAGCGGCGGATCCCGGTGAAGGGCGTCCGGAAGCTGACCGCCGAGAGCATGGTCGCCTCGGCCTTTACCGCGCCGCACGTCACCGAGTTCCTCACCATCGACATGACCCGTTCCATGCGGGCGTTGGACCGGTTGCGCGACCTGCCGCAGTGGCAGGGCGTGCGGGTCTCCCCACTGCTCCTGGTGGCTCGGGCGGTGCTCAGTGCGATCGAGCGCTACCCGATGGTGAACTCCACCTGGTCGGCCGGGACGAACGAGATCGTGATCAAGGAGTACGTGAACCTCGGCATCGCCGCGGCGACGGAGCGCGGCCTGATCGTGCCCAACATCAAGGACGCCGGGCGGCTCAGCCTGCGTGAGCTGGCCGAGGCGCTGAACGCGCTGGTCGCGGTCGCGAAGGAGGGACGCACCCAGCCCGCCGACATGGCCGGTGGCACATTCACCATCACCAACGTCGGTGTCTTCGGGGTGGACGCGGGCACGCCGATCCTGCCGCCGGGCGAGGCCGCGATCCTCGCGTTCGGGGCGGTCCGGGAGATGCCATGGGTGCACAAGGGTCGGATCCGGGTGCGCCAGGTGACCACGCTGGGCCTCTCCTTCGACCACCGGATCATCGATGGTGAGCTGGGCTCCAAGTACCTGCGGGACGTGGGTGCTTTCCTTACCGATCCCGAGATATCCCTGCTCATCTAGCCGGATGACCTAAGGATCGTCGGATCGTGGCGTAAGTCACCTACTAATCGTTGGCATCGGAGCCCTCGATGGATGTCTAATGTAGTCATGACACGCATGATGGAACGGATCCGCACCCGTCGTAACGCAGACCGTCGTCACCGCGCGATCGAGAAGGCCCTCCGCGAAGCGCCGTCCGCCGCCCTCCGCCGAGAGCTGCTCGCGATCGCGAGCCGGTACGAGTAGGCAGCC
>JBLNGJ010000545.1:0-4416 GCA_050264675.1 Micromonosporaceae bacterium | reverse complement strand
CGCCTTCAGTGTGTTGATGAGCTACTCGGCGTTCGGCCATGGATGGCTGGCGATCTTTACACTTGTCGGCGCGACCACCGCACTTACTATTGGCGAGCTGTGGCATTCAAGCGGTGCGTGGGAGCTGTCACTCACGCTCGCGCCGCCAGACACGCGCGGTCGGTTCCTGACCGTGTTCAACCTCGGCGCGACTGTACTGGATATTACCGGCGCCGTGATCGTCACCTCTTGGGTCCTGCCGGCCGGTACGGCGGGATGGTTCGCTCTAGGATCCCTGCTCGCGCTGACCGGCCTCGTGACGCCGCCCGTAGCTCGGTGGGCCGAGCGCGAGGCCGCACAGCAACTGCAGCCGGCGTAGGAGACTGGCGAATGAAAGAACTACGAAAGGTCTGTTGGCAGCAGACCGGCCTGGGCGGCCTTCACACCGGCTTGAAACCGACTCACCGCGCCCAGGTCGTCCATGATCAAAGAGATATAGCGGCGACAGGTCCTCGTTGCGATACCTAACCGACGGGCCACCACCTCATCCTTCATACCGGCGGCCATGAGGCGCATGATCGACGTCTGTATCGCCGTCGTGCCCTGCTTGCATTCAGGCTCATCGGGATCGTAGAGCTCGGCCACCGCCCAGGCGCGCTCATATGAACGACATAGGAACGCGACAAGGTTCCGGTCGTGGACGATCGTGGCGCCACCGCCCCAGCCGTCCTCGCATTCGTGTGACACAAACGCCGTTTGGCGGTCAAAAATCGTCAACCTATCCAAAACCTCTGCCCCGGTGCGAACCAGCGCGCCGCCCTGCACGATCTCACGAAGATAGGTTTGCGCGGCCACATTGGTACCCGTTGGATGCTCGCAGAGCATCCGAACCGCGACGCCACGCCCAGGAGCCGCGAGTGAACGCGGCTGCAGCAGATGCGCGTGATCGCTTGCCCAGCGCGCACTGGGCTCCATCGCCATCACCTCCCGAGTGCAGGCGCGCGCCGCCATCGTCAACTCTCGCAACGCACCGTCACGATCACCGACGGCACGGACAGGCGACCCACCGGCTTGTGATAAAAGGTGCCGCCGATAGTGCAGAGCAAAGCCCGCGATCTTGTGATGAATGTCGTCAAGAGCGTTCCGGCTGATCCGGATTGCCTGTTCGTGTGGACCACTCAACTCAGATTCCGCAATGTCGGGACGGACCGGCACCCAGCTATCTGTCGCCGGGTGCGGTGCCAGCAACCGAAGTTCCACCAAGATCCGGCGCACCCGTTCGACCTCAGCCAGAGACACACCCAGCTGCGCGACGATTTCCCGGTCTACGAAGTTTCCACGTCGCAGAGCCAGCCAATACGCCCGCAGACACGAATCGCCGGCGGCCGAATGATCCCACAATGCCCGTTTTTCAGGTGGTCGCTTCTGATTGGCGAAATCAATCATTGACCTCTCCAACGGCTCACGTAACTGCCGAGAACATCGTGACACCAAATGGGCAGCGCGTCATCGGGGCCTGACCCCCACATTTATGACTGTGAGCGCGCACGCCGGGTTACCTGAACGGATCAAGCCGGTGTTTGAGCGTGCGGGTCAGCACGTAGGCTAAATCGTCTCGCCGCGCCGGCCCGCCAGGTTGAATGTCACAATCGGATTGTCGGCATCACCGGCTTATTCAGTGGTGTCGATCAGCTCGCCGAGTCGGAGATGTCACTTGCCCGGCACGACCATACATGAGATGCGACGAATAGCTCCAATCTGCAGTTGCCACCTGCAGCTATGATGACTGAAACGCGCCGACCAGCGACCGTGGCAGCCCAGCCGGGCCACTTCGCTGATTCAGCCGGTAGGTGGCGTGACTGTGGTCGAGTACTTTGACGTCAGCCGATCCCAGTCTATCCCGTAGCGACACCTGGCCGCGTGCCAGCGTAATGTGAGAGATCTGGCCAATCGAACCGCGCATATCCGCCGATCTGTTCGGCAGGGTGCTGTCTACAAGTTGTTCGTCGTCGCGTTCGGCGTGGACACCCAGCTGCGGAGGAGTTCCTGGATGCGGCCGCCGTCGGGATCGGCGAGCTTGCCCGCGACATAACGGCGGCCGTACGCGCTGGTCTGGATCCGAAACGCCGGTTGCGGCACGGTAAGTGTGCGCACGACGATGTCGGCCACGTCGGCTGCCACCTGCGCACCCTCGATCGCACCGGTCTCCACCCAGCGGCGGTAGGCGCGAAACGCCGGCTCGTACGGCCCAGCCTCGGCAAGCAGCGTGGCCGGGTCGGGCCCCGAGGAGTTGTTCACGAACTCGGTGTCGAGCACGGCCGCGGGTTCGATGAGCGACACGGTGACGCCGACCTGCGCCGCCACCGGCGCGAGGGCCTCCATGAAGCCCTCGATGGCGAACTTTGCCGCCGAGTATCCCTCGTTAAACGGCTGTCCGATCACGCCGCGCACGCTGCTGATCGTGATGAGCCGGCCGCCGGTTGCCCGCAGGTGTGCCATCACTGCCCGGCTGACGGCAATCACGCCGAAGAAGTTGACTTCCATGCTGGCCCGCAGGTCGTCGAGGTCGCACTGCTCGAGACTCGGGTTGGCGCCGGCCACCCCGGCGTTGTTCACGAGCGCGTCGATGCGACCATAACGATCCACAATAGACTCTACGCATGCTGCGATGCTGGCCGGATCGGTCACGTCGAGACGTACGATGTCGATCCGGCCCGGACAATCGGACCGCACCTTCTCGGCGGCCTCGCGCAGGGCGTGCGCGCGCTCGGGTGCCCGGGCCGTCGCGACCGCCACCAGACCGGCCTGGGCGACCGCAGTCGCGCACGCCAGCCCGATGCCGGACGAGGCACCCGTGATGACCACAACCCGTTCGCTCATGATGTCGAGGCCATGACGGTGTCGGCCGGTACCGGCACTACATCGGTGTGCGACCGCATCGGTGGGGCGGTGTCGAGCCAGTGCTGCATCCGAGCCAGCGGCAGGATCGACGAGATCCCGATGACGGTGGCCGCGAGCATGGTGTACTTGGCGGCGTCGAGGACACCGAGCGATCCACTGAGTTGGGTGACGACCCAGCCGCCGATGAAGGCGCTGATCGGGATGACGCCCCAGGTCACGGTGCGGTAGGCACCGTGGATCACCGCCTGGTCGGCGATCGGCGCGCGAGACTGGCGTACCGATTGGCTGTTGATGTTGTACCAGGTGAAGAAGAAACCGTACATGGTCAGCGTTCCACAGAGGACGAACGCCGCCGGCCATGCCGGCACGGCAAGGAGTCCGAGACCGGCGGCGGAATGGCACACCATGGACAGTCCGAGCATCCGACCGGACCCGAGTCGCCGCGAGACGACCGGCGCGAGAACCGCCCCGAGCACCGCACCGAGGGCCGCGACCGACAGAACGGTCCCGAAGGTCCCGGCCGACAGGTGCAGCCCTTGGTAGGCCAGCACGGGCATCTGGGTGACGAAGATCGGGCCGCCGATGTTGGCGAGCAACGTGCCCGCGGTGCTGCGCCGCAGGATCGGGTCGGTCCAGTTAAGACGGATGCCCAGGGCCAGCCGGGAACGGATCTGGTCGGACCGCATTGGCGTCACCGAGAACGGGTGCATCGCCCGGAACGCCGCCGCCGAGACCAGATAGCTGAACGCGTCGACGAGCAGCGCGGCGGCCCCCACGACCTGATAGAGCCATCCGGCGATCGCCGGGCCGCCAAGCTCGGAGACGGTGCGACTGCCCTCCAGCCGGGAGTTCGCTCGAACCAGATCCTTTGTATCCACAATGGAGGAAAGCGCCGGGATATACCCGATGTTGAAGAACACGGTGGCGGCGCTGACCGCGGCGACGCACACAAACAACAAGGGCACGGTCAAGAAGCCCTGCCAGTACGCGATCGGGATCAGCGCGACCGCGGCGGCGCGGATCAGGTCGCAGGCGATGAGCAGGCGTCGGACGTGCCACCGGTCGGCGAGGGCACCGGCGACCAGGCTCAGCACCGGAATGGCTACGTACTGTGCCATTCCGATCAAACCGATCTCGAACGCGGAGGCGCCGAGCCCGAAGACCATCAGCGTCGGCACGACGAACAACGTGACCCGGTCCCCGAAGTGGCCGATCGTCTCGCCCACCCACAGCAGATGGAAGTCCCGGCTCAACCGGCCCAGCCGCTGCCTCACGGCCGGCTCCCGAGCAGCTGTGGCTCCGGGTGCACAAACGGGCGGTCCGCCGCCAGCCATGCGAGGTGGCTGCGTCGGTAGGCGGTGAACCGTGCCTGCATCAACATCCGGGTGATCTTGTTAGCCTCGTCGCTGCTGCGGTCGGGAGTGCTGATGACGCCATCGGGTTCGATCTCGGACAACCAGAACTGGCGCCCGTCGTGCAGGAAGTCGACGCACAGATATGGGATGGGCACCTTGCGGGCGAAGTACGGCAGGGCCG
>JBLNGJ010000544.1:0-2828 GCA_050264675.1 Micromonosporaceae bacterium | reverse complement strand
CCGGCGCCCGGACCGGCCGGGCGGCCGCGGCCCCGGCGCGGGTTCGTCGTCGCCACCGTGGCGTGGGTGCTCGTGCTCGTGGGGGGTTCGGTGTGGGCCATCACCTATGGCCGGCCGACCGCGCGGGAGCAGACCTCGATCGCCCAGGCTCGGCCCATTGTGGACAATGCCGTCGGCCGGCTCGCCGCCGCCGCGGCCGACTCCGGGTCGGTCGTCGCGATCTCCGGGTTCGACCTCGTGGGCAGCTGCCGGATCACCGTGTTCCGGTCGGGCGTGCGCTACCAGCGCACGGTCACGGTGCTCACCGCAGCCGGGGCCGAGCCGGCCGTCCTGGATCGGGTGGCGAGCGCCCTGCCGGGCGCCTTCCGGGTCCACCTGCGGTCCGGCTCCCGGCCGCGGCTGACCGCCGACGCCGGCGATTTCGTCGCGGTCACCGGGGGAGTGAACCGGGCCGGTGAGGTGCGCCTGGTCGCCGACACCGGCTGCCGCACCGTCGACGGCGCCCCGGTCGCGGCCGATCCCACTCCCGCGGGAACTGACCCGACCGATGGCGCCCGCGCACCGGTCTCCGCCGTGCTCTCCGCCCTGGGGGCCCAGGGCGCCCAGTGGCACACCTACCGGGTGCCCTGCCCGACCGGCGGCCCACTGGCGACGGTGGAGGCGGTCGCCGCCCGCCCGCCCGAGGGCAGGCTGAGCCAGGCCGTCCCGACCGGGGCCACGAACGTGGCGGCCGGACCCGACGCGGTCGCCTTCCGCACCGAGGCCGCCGAGGTCGGCGTGCGTACGGTCATCGATCGGGTCGTGGTGACGGCGACCACCCGCTGTCCCTGATCCCGACCCAGGACCCGCGGTTCGGGGCGGTCGCGTCGGTCAGTAGACCAGCGCCTGCGCGCCGGGGGCGAGGCACTCCTCGACGAAGGTGGCGGCGCCGGCGATGCGTACGCCGGGCAGCACGTCGGCCGGGCCGATCTCCCGGCGGGCGGCGCACTGCGTGCACAACGTCACCGATCCGCCGGCGAGCACCGCGGCGAGCAGGTCGGCCAGCGGGGCCGAGTGGGGCAGCTCGAAGGTCGCCGCCCGGCCCGGGAGGGCGAACCAGCTCGATTCGCCGGTGAGCCAGAGCGAAACGGCGACGCCGGCCGCGGCCGCGGTGGCCGCCACCGTGAACGCCTGGGCGCAGCGCTCGGGCGCATCGGCGCCGGCGGTCGCCTTGACCACGAGCGCCCGCTTCGGCCCGCCCGGGACACCGTTGGTCACCTCGCCAGCCTAGGGTGCGCCCGGCCCTAGACTGCACGGATGGTCTCCGAGATCGGCTTTGTCAGCCTGCTCGTGGCCGGCTTCGGCGGGCTCGCCGGTGCGCTGGTCTACCTGGCGATCCGCATCAACCGCGGCCGGGTGTGAGCACCGCGGTCGCGAGCAACCGCAGACGCAGACGAAAGGCAGGCTAGTGACCGCAGATCCGGAGGATGGGCGACCGCCCTGGCTGGATGCGCCCGACCCGGGCCCGTACCCGTTCGAGGCCAGCCATGACCTGCGCCAAGGCCCGGCCCTGCACCCGGCGCTGCGGGCGCTGGTGCCGTTCGTGGGCGTGTGGCGCGGTCGTGGCGGGGGCGAGTACCCCACGATCGCCGGGTTCGAGTTCGCCCAGGAGATCCGGTTCAGCCACGACGGTCGGCCGTTTCTGCACTACCAGTCGCGGGCCTGGCTGGTCGAGCCCGATGGTCGGCCGATCCGACCGGCGGCGCGCGAGGCGGGCTGGTGGCGTCCGGTGACGGGTCCCGACGGGACGACCACCGACGAGCTGGAGGTGCTGCTGTGCAGCCCGACCGGCCTCATGCAGCTGCATCTGGGCCGGATCGAGGGTGTCCGGGTCGAGCTCGCCTCGGACGCGGTGGTGCGGACGGCCACGGCCAAGGAAGTGACCGCAGAACGACGGCTCTACGGCATCGTCGAGGGCGCCCTGCTCTACGCGCAGGACATGGCCGCGGTGGGTCGCCCGCTCACCTCGCACCTGGCGGCGCGCTTGATCCGGGTGGCGGGCTGACCCGGCCCGGGGTGTAGCGCGGTACCTGCTGATCCGGCGCCCCGGCCGGCGAGGTGGCCGCGGGTCGCAGCATGGGCTTGGTGTCGGTGTCGGCGGCGGTCGTCGCGGTCGGGACGGTCGCGGTGGGAGCGGTCGGCGTGGTGGTTTGGCCGTAGGCCGGCTGGGTGAACTCGCCAGCCGGGTTGAGGTTGCGGTCGACCCGGTTGGCTCGCACGGTGGCCGAAGCGGTTCGGGCCTCGGTCTCGGCCCGGATGAGCATGCGTTCCCACCGGTGCTGCATCGGCTTGATCAGCCCGCCGCCCACGCCGACGACGAGGATGCCGCCGATGGTGGCCAGGGTCGCGATCAGCACCGGCATGGTCACCGCGGTGGCCACGCCGATCTGGTCGAGCGCGGCGAAGGCGCCGAAGACGAGGATCAGCACCTGCGCGACCGTGGCCAGGGTGCGTCCGTAGCTGACCCCGGCGAGGGCGGCGGCGACGATGTCGCGCACCCAGCCGGCGATGGCCGCCGCGACCACCACGATGACCAGGCCGACGAAGAGCTGTGGCAGCCAGGCCACGACGGCGTGGATGACGTCGCTGACCGGGTTCGGCCCGAAGATCCCGAAGGCGAGCTGCAGGGTGACCAGGAGCAGGCCGAAGCCGACCACCCGGGCAACCAGGTCGCTGGCCTGGTACGAGCCGAGCACCCGGGCCAGGCCGCCCCGCTGGGCGGCGGTGTCGAAGCCGACGCGGTGCAACCACCGGGCCAGCCAGCGGTCGATCCGGCGGACCACGAACCA
>JBLNGJ010000543.1:0-4582 GCA_050264675.1 Micromonosporaceae bacterium | reverse complement strand
ACCGGCGACTACAACGCGGGCTTTGTCGAGGGGTTTCTCAGCCGGCCAGAGACGTCCGTGACGCAGCTGCCTGCACGCACCGGGCGTCGCCGTGAGCCGTGGTCGCAGAACCAGACCGGCGGAGCCGGTCAGGCGCCGTAGCGGCGCTGCCGGCTGGCGTAGCTGCGCAGCGCACGGAGGAAGTCGACCTTGCGAAAATCTGGCCAGTTCATGTCGCAGAAGTAGAACTCCGAGTGCACGCTCTGCCAGAGCAGGAATCCGGAGAGCCGCTGTTCACCGCTGGTGCGAATGACGAGATCCGGATCGGGCTGGCCCTTGGTGTAGAGGTGTTCGGCGATGTGGTCGACGTCGAGGACCTCGGCCAGCTCCTCGATCGTGCCGCCGGTCTTGGCGTGCTCGTTGAGCAGCGAACGGACCGCGTCGGCGATCTCGCGCCGGCCGCCGTAGCCGACCGCGACGTTGACCTGCGCGCCGCCCGTACGGGTGACGGTGCGCTCCTCGGCTGCCTTGAGCGAGGCCGCGAGCGCGGCCGGCAGGACGTCCAGCGCACCCACCATGCGTAACCGCCACGGCTGACCGTCCTCGGCGAGCTCGGTCACCAGGTCCTCGATGATGCGTAGCAACGGATCGAACTCGGCCGCCGGCCGGCTGAGGTTGTCGGTGGAGAGCAGCCAGAGCGTGACGTGGTCGATGTGCGCCTCATCGCACCAACGGAGCAGTTCCTTGATCCGCTCCGCGCCGACCCGGTGGCCGTCGTTCGGGTCGACGTAGCCCATCTCCCGGGCCCAGCGCCGGTTGCCGTCGCACATCACGCCGACGTGGCGCGGATGCGGGCGCCCGGCCAGGCGAGCGGCGAGGCGCCGCTCGTACACCGAGTAGATGAGGTCGCGCAGCTTCACCTTGCTCAGCCTAGCCATGCCGGACGCGCGGGCCGATCCCGCGTGAGGTACCCGACAGCGTCGCGCTCACTCGATGCCGAGACGCGCCCTGAGCGCGTCGAGCTCGGCCCAGAGCACGCCGGGGAGCTTCTCACCGAAGCGCTCGAACCACTCGGTGATCTGCGGGATCTCCGCACGCCATTCGTCGACGTCGACCCGCAACGCGGCGACGAGATCCTCCGGCGCGATATTGAGGCCGCTCGTATCGAGCGCGCCCTCGGCCGGCACCTGGCCGATCGGCGTCTCCACCGCCGCACCGCCGCCCTCGAGGCGCTCCACGATCCACTTGAGCACCCGCGAGTTCTCGCCGAACCCGGGCCAGAGGAAGTGACCGTCGGCGCCGCGGCGGAACCAGTTGACGTAGAAGATCTTCGGCAGCATCGCCGGATCGCCGGCGCCGGTCCCGGCGCCTTTGCCCATCTCGATCCAGTGCCGGAAGTAGTCGCCCGCGTGGTAGCCGATGAACGGCAACATGGCCATCGGGTCGCGGCGCACGACGCCGACCTGACCGGCCGCGGCCGCGGTGGTCTCCGAGGAGAGCGTGGCACCCAGGTAGACACCGTGCACCCAGTCTCGCGCCTCGGTCACCAACGGGATCGTGGTTTTGCGGCGGCCGCCGAAGAGGATCGCCGAGATCGGCACGCCGGCCGGGTCGTAGTACTCCGGCGCCAGGATCGGGCACTGCGTGATCGGCGTGCAGAACCGCGAGTTGGGGTGGCTGGAGGGAGCTTCGGACGCGGGCGTCCAGTCCGCGCCGCGCCAGTCGGTCAGGTGCGCGGGCGGCGAACCCATGCCCTCCCACCAGATGTCGCCGTCGTCGGTCAGGGCCACGTTCGTGAAGATCGAGTTGCCCTGTTCGAGCGTACGCATGGCGTTGGGGTTGGTCGTCCAGTCCGTGCCCGGCGCGACGCCGAAGAGCCCATACTCCGGGTTCACCGCGTAGAGGCGACCATCGGGGCCGAACCGCATCCAGGCGATGTCATCGCCGAGCGTCTCGACCTTCCAGCCGGGGATCGTCGGCTCCAGCATGGCCAGGTTGGTCTTGCCGCAGGCGGACGGGAAGGCGGCCGCGATGAAGTGCACCGCACCCTCGGGCGAGGTGAGCTTGAGGATGAGCATGTGTTCGGCGAGCCAACCCTCATCCCGGGCGAGCACGCTGGCGATGCGTAGCGAGTAGCACTTCTTGCCGAGCAGCGAGTTGCCGCCGTATCCCGAGCCGTAGGACCAGATCTCGCGGGTCTCCGGGAAATGGGAGATGTACTTGACCGGGTTGCACGGCCAGGGCACATCGGCCTGGTCCGGCTCCAGGGGCGCGCCGACGGAGTGCAGGCAGGGCACGAAGTCGGCCGCGTCCGGACCGGAGCCCATGCGTTCGAGGACTTCGGCGCCCATCCTCGTCATGATCCGCATGGAGGCGACCACGTACGCGCTGTCGGTGATCTCGACACCGAACATCGGCGCCGGCGCCTCGAGCGAGCCCATGCAGAACGGGATCACGTACATGGTTCGCCCGCGCATGCTGCCGCGGTAGAGCTCGGTCATCCGGCTGCGCATCTCGCCCGGGTCGAGCCAATGGTTGGTCGGGCCGGCATCGGCCGGATCCACCGAGCAGATGAACGTGCGCTCCTCGACCCGGGCCACGTCGCCGGGATCGGTACGGGCCCAGAACGAGTGGGGCTTGCGGTCGGGGTTGAGCCGTACCAGCGTCCCCGCAGTCACCAGCTCATCGGTGAGGCGCTGCCACTCCGCTTCCGATCCGTCACACCAGACCACCCGGTCTGGGCAGGTCAGCTCGGCCACCTCGGCGACCCACGCGAGCAACCGTGGATGATCGGTTGGGGCGCTGGCCGTCGCGTCCAACGTCACCTCGCGCTGGTTTGCCGGTGCAACCATCGAACTTCTCCTCGCGGTCCTACTGACCCGGATACCCGAAGGACCACGCCACGGGCGCAGTGGATCGACGGGATTTTGCACAGCCTAGACCGGCGAGCGGGGCGGGTCATCCTCGATGCTTTGTGAAAGTCTGCACAAGGCCACGTCTGATCCGATCAACCGGGCGGTTGCGCTAGCGTCCTGAAGCCTCCGGACGAGCCGCATAACCCACCATGCCGCAACAGTTGAGGCATGACCCACGGGCCGGCCGGTACGCTCACGCTGTGTCGCATTCCGCAGGTCCGGTGAAAAGCCGTACGAGCGCCCCGGACCTGATCCGCGAGCTCTATCACAGAGTCGCCCACATTATCCATGAACTGGGTAAATTCGGGACGGTCGGGGCCTGCGCCTACGTGGTCGACGTTGTGATCTTCAACGTGGTCCGTGACCAGACCGGTGAGCCGGTCACCGCCAAGGTCATCTCGACGGTCGTGGCCACCACGGCGGCGTTCGTGGGTAACCGGTTCTGGACCTGGCGTCACTACGAGCGCAGCGGCCTGACCAGGGAGTACCTGCTCTACTTCGGGTTCAACCTGGTCGGTCTCGTGATCAGCCTGGCCTGCCTCTGGGTGAGCCACTACTGGCTGGGCGCGATCTGGCCGGGTGTCTTTGCCGGCACGCTCGCCGACAACATCTCGGGCAACGTGATTGGTACCGGTCTGGCGTCCGTCTTCCGATTCTGGGCGTACCGGAGATACGTGTTCCGCCCCGCGACTCAGCGCGCCTAGCTGACAACACGATGTGACTGTCCGTACGTACGCTGCTCCTCGTCGGCGGCGAGCACGTAGGGTGTGCAGGTGCGTCTAGTCACGATCGTGCGCTCCTGGCTTATCAAGCCGCTGCACCGGCTGCCCGAGCGCTGGCACAGCCTGACCAAGGAGGTGGCGAAGTTCGGCACCATCGGGGTGGTCAACCTGGTAGTCAACTTCGCGGTGTTCAACCTCCTGCTGCTGACCGTGCTGCACAGCGGCCAGCTCAAGGCCAAGGCGGTGGCGACCGTGGTGGCCACGACCTGCGCGTACTTCATGAACCGGCACTGGACCTACCGCGACCGGCCTAAGTCGACGCTGCGCCGGGAGTACACCCTCTTCTTCCTCTTCAACCTGGTCGGGTTGATCATCGAGGTCTCGGTCGTCGGCCTGGCCAAGTACGGCCTGCACCTGACCCATCTGCTCGCACTGAACCTCTTCACCGCGATCGGCATCGGGCTGGGCACGCTGTTCCGGTTCTGGGCCTACCGCACGCACGTGTTCCGGCCCGAACTGGATCAGGAGCTGGTCGCCCTGGTGCGGACCGGCGAACATCGGGTGCCGACCCGCCGCTAGTCGCCGCCCGCGCGGACAGGGCGATATTCAGGAACGAGCCCCTTCCCCGCTGGTCGTCGCTCCCGCAGATTAGGGCGATTTTCAGGAACGAGCCCCTTCCCGCCCGCTGCGAAAGGGCCATTTTGCTGGACCAGCCCCGTGTTGCTTGTCCATAGAGGAATGTTGCGAAATCCTTGCGGTGCAACACTTCTGCGGTATGATTCGTACGTGAGTTCGGACGCGGCGGGGGCGTTGTGGTCGGCGGTCGGGGTGCTGGCCGGGGCGGGTCTGGACGCGATGCCCGACGCGGCCCGGCTGGCCGAGCTGCGGGCGTTGTGGCCGGCGGTGTGCGCGGCCCAGGCCCAGATCGCCCGCCGGGTTGGCGCGGTGCATGTGCGCGGCGCGGCG
>JBLNGJ010000542.1:0-7624 GCA_050264675.1 Micromonosporaceae bacterium | reverse complement strand
GAACCCTGGTGACATGGTCCAGCTCGGAACGACCACGCTCACGTTCCGAGTGGACGGCTAACCGCCTTGCTGCCCGACGTCGTTATCAACGTTGCCCGGTTCGGGTTCGTCGCCCTGCTGTGGATCTTCGTGCTCACGGTGGTCGGGGTGATCCGGCGGGACCTCTTCGCCGGCGCCCGGTCCAGCCGGTTGGTCGCTACGCCCCGGGGGGTGGGCGTCGCCGGGCGGCCGGTGAAGGTGAAGCGGGGTCGGGCACCGCACCATCTTGTGGTTACCGAGGGCGCGCTCGCCGGCACCCAGCTGACGTTGAGCGAAGCCCCCATCACGATCGGCCGGGCGGAAGACTCCACGCTCGTCATCACCGATGACTACGCCTCCCTGCGGCACGCCCGGCTGGTGCCGCGGGGAGGCCAGTGGTTCGTGGAGGACGTCGGCTCCACCAACGGCACGTACCTTGACCGCACCAAGGTCACCGCACCCACCCCCGTACCCCTCGGCGTGCCGATCCGCATCGGCCGCACGTCCCTCGAGCTAAGGCCATGACACTTACCCTGCGCTATGCGGCCCGCAGCGACAGGGGCCTGATCCGTGCCGGAAACCAGGATTCCGTGTACGCCGGGCCACGGCTGCTGGCCGTCGCCGACGGCATGGGCGGCATGGCCGCCGGTGACGTCGCGAGCAACATCGTCATCGCGGCGCTGGCCCACCTCGACGAGGACGTGCCGGGCCACGCGCCGCTGGATGCGCTGCGTGCGGCGGTCGAGTCGGCTAACCAACAGATCCGGGACGCGGTCGACAGCAACCCGGCGATGGAGGGCATGGGCACCACGCTGACCGGCATGCTCTTCGGCGGCAGCAAGCTCGGCTTGGTGCACATCGGCGACTCGCGGGCCTATCTGCTCCGTGACGGAGAGCTGACCCAGATCACCCGCGACGACACCTACGTGCAGCTGCTCGTCGACGAGGGCCGGATCAGCCCGGAGGAGGCGAACACCCACCCGCAGCGTTCGCTGCTCATGCGTGCGCTCGATGGCCGCGACGCCGACCCGGAGTACTCCGTGCGCCAGGCCGTGCCCGGCGACCGCTACCTGCTCTGCAGCGACGGCCTCTCCGGTGTCGTCAGCGACGAAACGATCGCCGGCACGATGCGCGAGTACCACGACCCGAACCAGTGCGCCGAACGGCTGGTGCAGCTGGCCCTGCGCGGCGGTGGGCCCGACAACATCACCGTGATCCTGGCCGACGTCACCGACGAGGACATCGTTGAGGAGTCACCGGTGGTGGGGGGTGCGGCGGCGACGGATCGGGGCATGGCAACCTCGGCCGACGCGTCGACGCCGGCCGCCCGGGCGTCCGCGCTCAACGCCCCGCGCTCGGCGGCGCCGCCGAATGGTTCGGCGAACGGGCGGGATGAGGACGCGGACCGGCCCCGCCGGCATCCGCTGCGCACCGCGCTGATCCTGATCATCCTCGCCGGACTGCTCAGCGGTGGCGTCTGGGCGTTCTGGCGCTACACCCAGTCGCACTACTACGTGGGGGTGACCGACGAGGGCGTGGTCGCCGTGTTCCAGGGCATCCCCGGTCAGATCGCCGGCTTCGATCTGTCCACGGTGGACTACCTGAGCAGCACCTCGATCGACGAGCTGACCCCGGTGGCCCAGCAGAAGGTGCGCGAGGGCATCTCGGCGGCGAGTGAGGACGAGGCGCGCGAGCAGCTGGCCAAGCTGCTCGATCCGGAGAACCGGAACATGAAGCCCATCTGCCCCACGCCTACTCCTACACCCTCATCCGTGCTGACACCCACGGTGCCGGTCGGCACCGTCGGACCCGACGGGTCCGGGAGCCCGTCGCCCTCGCCGAGCGTCCAACCTACGACGCCCGGCCCGACCACGACGCCGGACTGCCGACCGGCCAACTGACCGCGCATCGTCCGCAGCAATGCCTTGTCCGCAGAAATGCAACGTCCGCCAGCAACCGTGAGGAACTCGTCGTGACCGCACCCGCCGTCGCCGCACCCGGACCAGTGCCGGCCAGCGTCGGCGCGACCCGTCGGCCGCGCACCCGGCGCAACATGGAGCTCTTCCTGTTGATCTTCGCGATGCTGGTGGTCCTGCTCTACGCCGCGTCGGTGCAGAGCGGCTTGTTCGGGGAGATCACCCCGGGCTTCTGGGTGCCGGTCGCCATGGTCTTCGTGATCTTCTTCGGGGTGCACGTCGCGATCCGGTTCCTCGCTCCGTACGCCGACCCGGCGCTGCTGCCGTTGGCCGCTCTGATCAACGGACTCGGGGTGGCGTTCCTGCGCCGGTTGGACCTGGGCGCCACCGAGCCGGCGCTGCGGGCCGGGTTGAACCCGCTGACCGGCGTGGCGTTCCGGCAGGTGCAGTGGACCGCGGCGGCGGCGCTGGGCGCGGTGCTGGTGCTGCTCATCGTGCGCGACCACCGGTCGCTCTCGCGGTATGCGTACACCTTGGGCCTGGTCGGCATCGTGCTGGTGCTGATCCCGGCGCTGCTGCCATCGCGCTACTCCGAGGTCCACGGGGCCAAGCTGTGGATCCTGGTCGGCGGCTTCTCGATCCAGCCCGGTGAGTTCGCCAAGCTGGCCCTGCTCTCATTCTTCGCCTACTACCTGGTGCGCAAGCGCGAGGTGCTCTCGCTGGCGAGCAAGCGGATCCTCGGCATCGACTTTCCGCGCGGGCGCGACCTCGGCCCGGTGCTCGTGGTCTGGCTGCTGAGCCTGATGGTGCTCGTCTTCGAGAAGGACCTCGGCACCTCGCTGATGTATTTCGGCATGTTCGTGGTGACCCTCTACATTGCCACCGAACGGTCGAGCTGGCTCATCATCGGCCTGCTGCTCTTCTTCGGCGGCGCGTTCCTGGCCTGGTCGCTCGGGGCTACCGTGCAGGGTCCCTTCGCCAGCTTCGCCCAGCGGGTCGACGTCTGGCTCGACCCGTTCAAGGACGCCGAGGGCGATGGCTACCAGCTCGTGCAGTCACTGCTCGGCCTGGGCACCGGCGGGCTCTTCGGCGCCGGCCCCGGGCACGGCCTGCCCTACCTGCCGGGCGACGGCCGGTTCGTGGTGCCCGAGGTGCACAACGACTTCATCTTCGCCGGCATGGGCGAGGAGATCGGGCTCTTCGGTCTCACCGCGCTGCTCATCGCGTACCTCCTCTTCATCGAGCGTGGCCTGCGCGCGGCGCTGACCGTCCGCGACTCGTTCGGCAAGCTGCTCGCCGGTGGCCTCGCGTTCACCCTGGGCCTGCAGGTCTTCGTCATCGTCGGTGGGGTGAGCGGCCTGATCCCGCTGACCGGCCAGACCACCCCGTTCATGTCCGCCGGCGGCTCGTCGCTGATGGCCAACTGGCTGCTGCTCGCGTTGCTCGTGCGCATCTCCGACGCGGCCCGACGCCCGGCCCATCTGGGTGCCACCGGCGGCTCGATCCCGCCGCCGATCAAGCTGCACGACGCGAAGACGGAGGTGGTCCGGTGAACGCGCCGTTGCGTCGGGTCGGCATGGTGATGATGCTCCTGTTCGGGCTGCTCTTCGCGAACCTGAACTGGGTCCAGGTCTATCAGGCCGACCGGTACCGGACCGATGACGAGCTCAACCGGGTGCGGGTGCAGCAGTCGGAGTACGAGCGGGCGCGCGGGTCGATCATTGTGGACGGTGAGGCGATCGCCCGTAGTGTCTCCACCACCGATACGCTGAAGTTCCAGCGCTCGTACCCGTTCAAGACGATCTATGCGCACGTGGCCGGGTACCGCCCGGTGAACCTGGGCGCGACCGGCATCGAGCGGCTGGAGAACGAGTTCCTCGCCGGCACCGCGGCCACGTTCGCGGCTGACCGGCTGCTGGAGATGTTCACCGGCCGCACGTCGCCGGGCGGAAACGTGGTGCTGAGCATCCGCAAGAAGGTGCAGGAGACCGCGTACCAGCAACTGGCCAACAACAAGGTGGACGCGAGCCGCGGCGCGGTGGTGGCGCTCGATCCGGCCACCGGGGCGGTGCTCGGCCTCGTCTCGATGCCCAGCTTCGACCCTAATCCTCTGGTCAGCCACGACCCGAACACGGCGCAGAAGGCCTTCGAGACGCTGGACCAGGCCGCCACCAAGCCGCTGCTCGACCGGGCGGTCTCGGAGACCTTCCCGCCCGGCTCGACGTTCAAGGTGATCGTCTCGGCGGCGGCCCTGCAGGCCGGCCTGACCAAGGACACGGTGATCACCGGCGGCCCGACCTACCAGGCGCCCGACACCACCCACGTGATCGCCAACGCGCCGGGCGTGGTCTGCCCGAACACCCTGAGCCTCAAGCAGGCACTGACGATCTCCTGCAACACCGCCTTCGCCCGGCTGGGGGTGGAGCAGGTCGGTGCCGACCGGCTCAAGCAGACCGCCCGGGCGTTCGGCTTTGAGGAAGTGCCGACCTTCGACCGGGACGAGGACAACAACTACCTGCGGGTGGCGGCGAGCCACACCGGCAGCATCTCGGGTCCGGACGGGCAGGTCGACCGCCCCGCGCTGGCCCAGTCCTGCATCGGCCAGAACGAGGTCCGGATGACCCCGTTGCAGGGTGCGATGATCGCCGCGGCCATCGCCAACAACGGGTCGCAGATGCGTCCGTACCTCATCGACACGCTGCAGGGTCCCGATCTTGCCCCGGTCGACCAGGCTCACCCACAAGAGCTGAACCGGCCGGTGTCGGCGCAGGTGGCGGCCGACCTGCGGGAGATGATGGTCAGTGTCGTGGAGAACGGCACCGGCAAGAACGCGCGGATCAGCGGGTTCGTGGTCGGCGGCAAGACCGGCACCGCGCAGAACGGTAACCAGCCCGACCACGGCTGGTTCATCGGGTTCGCTATCAAGGACGGCCGGCCGGTGGTCGCGGTTGCCGTGCTGCTGCAGAATGCGGGTCCGGGCGGGAGCGCGGAGGCGGCGCGCATCGCCGGTCAGGTGATGCGGGCAGCGATTGAGGCCAAGGGGCTGTAATGCAGGGACGCAAGCGAAGCGAGCGGACGACTCGGCCGGAGCACACCGGCCGGCTCGGGCGAGCGTGGTTGCCATGATCAGCCCAGGTACGACGCTGGGCGGGCGCTACCGGCTGGACGAGCGCATCGCCAGCGGCGGCATGGGCGACGTGTGGCGCTCGGTCGACGAGGTGCTCGGCCGCACCGTCGCGGTCAAGATCCTGCTGCCGGCGCTGCTGGACGAGGCGGGCTTCACCGAACGCTTCCGGGTCGAGGCGCGCACCATGGCCACCATCAACCACCCCGGCGTGGTCGACATCTACGACTACGGCAGTGACGACGCCGCCGGGGCCTACCTGGTCATGGAGTACGTGGAGGGCGACGCGCTTTCGCGCACCCTGGCCAAGGTCGGCCGGCTCACCCCGGCCCGCACCATGGCCCTGGTCGCGCAGGCCGCCGACGCCCTGCACGCCGCGCACGAGAAGGGCATCGTGCACCGCGACGTCAAGCCGGGCAACCTGCTGGTGCGGCCCAACGGCACGCTCGTGCTCACCGACTTCGGCATCGCGCGTTCGGCCGGCGCGGCCCAGCTCACCGCGGCCGGCTCGGTGCTCGGCACGGCCTCATACATCTCGCCCGAGCAGGCGATGGGTCAGTCGGCCACGCCGCTGTCCGACATCTACGCCCTCGGCGTGGTGGCCTACCAGTGCCTGTCCGGCCGGCGTCCGTTCGAGGGGGAGAACCCGCTCGAGATCGCGATGCGCCACGTCCGGGAGAACCCGCCGCCGCTGCCGGTGGACATCCTGCCGCCGATCCGGTCGATCGTCGAGCGGGCGATGGCGAAGGATCCGGCCTCACGCTGGCCGACGGCGGCCGCGTTCGCCGCCGTTGCCCGCGGCGCCGCCGGCGTGACGGCCGGCACGCGTCCGGCCGCGCCGGCCGCTCCGCCCGGCGCCGGCTCCGTGCGTCCGGTCAGCGGTGGACCGTCGACCCCGACGCCGACCCCGTCGCCGCTGCCGACCTCGCCGGTCGCCGCCGGAATGGCTGCCGCCGCGGTCGGGTCGCCGGTGGGTCTGCCGCCCGGCTCGCCGCCGGTGATCGCCGGACCCGGTACGCGGATGCTGCCACCGCAACCGGGGGCGCCCGGGTCGCCGCGGCCGATGGGCGGGCCGGGGTATCCCGCCGGCGTGGCCGCGCCCGGCTACGGGCGGCCACCGGTGCCACCCGGGCAGTTCCTGATGCCAGCGCCTCCGCGGCGCAACAGCGGTCTCCTCGTCATCGCCATCGTGATTGCGGTGGTGCTCGTCGCGATCTGCATCGGCGCGGCGATCGCGATGGCGCAGAACCAGGGCCTGGGTCAGAACGGGATGGGTCGCATCGGCGAGAGCGCTGCGATGGCGACGGCGACGGCGACGGCGACAAGTGAAGGACGACTGAGACGATGACCGCGCCAGCCCGACTCCTCGGTGGGAGATATCAGGTCGGCGAGCTGCTCGGCTATGGCGGCATGGCCGAGGTGCACCGCGGTCGCGACCTGCGGCTCGGTCGCGACGTGGCGATCAAGGTGCTGCGCACCGATCTGGCCCGGGACGACACGTTCCAGCAGCGGTTCCGGCGGGAGGCGCAGAACGCCGCGTCGCTCAACCACCCGGCCGTCGTCGCGGTCTACGACACCGGTGAAGAGCGCGGCCCGAGCGGCGAGAGCCTGCCGTACATCGTCATGGAGTTCGTCAACGGGCGCACGCTCAAAGAGGTGCTCACGAGCGAAGGCCGGCTGATGCCGCGCCGGGCGCTCGACATCACCGCCGAGATCTGTTCCGCCCTGGAGTTCAGCCACCGGCACGGCATCATCCATCGCGACATCAAGCCCGGCAACGTCATGCTCACCCAGGCCGGTCAGGTCAAGGTGATGGACTTCGGCATCGCCCGGGCCCTGGCCAGCGGCGCCTCCACGATGACCCAGACCAGTGCGGTCATCGGCACCGCGCAGTACCTCTCGCCCGAGCAGGCGCGGGGCGAGTCGGTGGACGCGCGAAGCGACGTGTACGCCACCGGCTGCGTGCTCTACGAGCTGGTCTGCGGTCACCCGCCGTTCGTCGGCGACAGCCCGGTCAGCGTCGCCTACCAGCACGTGCGGGAGGATGCCCGGCCGCCGAGCGAGAGCAACCGGGACGTGCCGCCGGCGGTCGACGCGGTGGTGCTCAAGGCGCTGGCCAAGAATCCGCTCAACCGCTATCAGAGCGCCGCGGAGATGCGGGCCGACCTGTTGCGGGCCGCGTCCGGCCGGCCGGTGCAGGCCGAGCCGGTGCTGCGCGAGTCTGAGCTCGCCGCGACCCAGGTCACCCGGACCGGCCCGAGCCGGCACGGCGGGGCGCGGCTGGGCGACACCCGGCGACGGCGCACTTCCGGGTGGGCCATCGCCGGGTTGACCGCGCTGGCGGTGCTCGCCGTCGTCGCGCTCACGGTGGGGTTGATCGTGGCCAGCCAGCCGGGCAAGCGCACCGTTCCGCAGCTGGTCGGGCAGACCAACGAACAGGCGCGCATCCAGCTGCAAGGGCTGCGCCTGGTGCCCGAGCCGCAGCTGGAGTTCAACGCCACCTGCACGCTCAACCGGGTCACCACCCAGGATCCGGACGCCGGCACCCGGGTCGACGTCGGTGACC
>JBLNGJ010000541.1:0-3241 GCA_050264675.1 Micromonosporaceae bacterium | reverse complement strand
CTCGACCCAGTGCCGCTGCCGCTCGAACGGCTGACCAGGCAGAGGCATCCGCCGGCGTGCCGTGGGGTGGGTGGCGGCCCAGTCGACCGGCACGCCGAGCGTCCACAACCGACCGGCGGCGGTGAGCATCGCCGCATGCTCGTCGGAGGCAGGGGTCGGCATGCTGGCGACGGGCTCGGGAACGTGGGCCCGGGGCTGCATGCGGGCCAACCCGGTCAGCGTCTGACCGGGACCGACCTCGAGCAGGACCCTGGGCGTCTCGTCGAGCAACGTCTGCAGTCCGGGGCCGAAGAGCACCGGTGAGAGCATGTGCTTCACCCAGTACTCCGGGCTGGTGGCCTCGTCGGCCCGCAACCAGTCGCCGGTCAGGTTCGAGACCACCGGCAGTTGGGGCGCGTGCAGGTCGGTTCGACCCACTTCGGCGGCGAACGCGTCGCCCACCGGGCGCATCATTGCCGAGTGAAACGCGTGCGAGGTCCGTAGCCGCTTCACCGGGATGCCCTCGTCGGCCATGAGCTTCTCGTACGCGTCGACGGCCTCGATCGGCCCGCTCACGACGCAGGTCATCGGCGCGTTGACGGCGGCGAGGTCGAGACCGGTCCCGGGCAGCTGCAGCGACTCGGCGTCGAGCTGCACCGCCAGCATGGCGCCCGGTGGTCGACTCTGCATCAACCGGGCCCGCACGGCCACCAGCCGCAACGCGTCGGTGAAGGAGAACACCCCGGCCAGGCAGGCCGCGACGTACTCGCCGAGGCTGTGCCCCAGCATCGCCGCCGGCCGCACGCCCCAGGAAAGCCACCGGTGCGCGAGGGCGTACTCCACGAGGAACAGAGCCGGCTGGGTGCTGCGGGTGCGGCGCAGCTCGGCCGCGGCGGCGGCGTCATCGCCAGCCGCGAACAGCACCGAGCGCAGGTCGACCTCGACAAGCCCTTGCAGCAGATCGAGGCCGGCCTCGATGTGGTCGCGGATGACCTGGTCGCACCGGTACAGCTCGGCGCTCATGCCGACGCGTTGGGCGCCCTGCCCCGGGAAGAGGAAGACGGTCTCCGGCACGGCGGCGGCGTGTCCGGTCAGCAGCCGGCGGGGGGCCGAGCCGGCGAGCACACCGGCGACGTCCGCCACATCGCCACCAACCACGGCGCGCCGGTGGGGGAAGCTGCGCCGGCCCAGTTGCAGGGTGTATGCGATGTCATCCAGGGCGAGATGGGGGTGGGCCCGCACATGCTCGACCAGGCGGTCGGTCATCGTGTCCAGCGCCGATGGCGTCGCGGCTGACACGAGGACGACCTGGGGATCTCCGGTCGGCGGCGAGCCCGCAATCCGAGGTGCCTCCGCCACGATGGCGTGCACGTTCGTGCCGCCCATGCCGAACGAGCTGACGCCGGCTCGCCGGGGCTTCGCGTCCCGGGGCCACGGCTCGGCCGCGCTCACCACCCGAAACGGCGTGGCATCGAAGTTGATCTGTGGGTTGGGTCGACGGAAATGTACCGTCGGCGGCAGCGTCTCATGTTCAAGGGCGAGCACGGTCTTGATCAGGCCGACCACTCCGGCAGCCGCGGCGAGATGTCCGATGTTGGGCTTGACCGTGCCGAGCCGGCACGATCCCGCTGGCAGGTGATCGCGACCGTAGACAGCGGCCAGTGCCTGTACCTCGATCGGGTCCCCAACCTGGGTACCAGTGCCGTGTGCCTCGACGTAGTCGATGTCGCCCGGCTCGACTCCGGCCACACTCAACGCCTGCGCGATGACGGCCGACTGGCCCGAGACGCTGGGAGCGGAGAAGCCGACCTTGTCGCATCCGTCGTTGTTGACGGCCGATCCGAGCAGGATCGCGTGTACCGTGTCGCCGTCGGCCAACGCATCGCTGAGCCGCTTCAGAACGACGATGCCGCCCCCGCTGCCCCATAGCGTGCCCCGGGCGTCCGCATCGAAGGCGCGGCAGTGGCCGTCCGGTGACAGGATGCCGCCCTCCTGGTAGAGATAGCCGCGCAGCTGCCCGGTCTCGATCGAGGCAGCCCCGGCCAGTGCCATCTCACACTCACCGTTGCGAACCGCCTCGGCCGCGAGGTGCACCGCGACCAGGCCGGTTGAACAGGCCGTTGACACGGCGACGCTGGGCCCGCGCAAGTTCAGCTTGTACGACAGGAAGGTCGGTGCATAGTCCCGGTTGTTGCTCAGAGCGATAGCCATCCGGCCCACCGCGGCGATCAGCGCCTTGTCGTTGAGCAGGTTGTACCACTGGTAGTCTCCGGAGCCGACGCCTCCGTAGACCCCGATCTCACCCGAGTAGCGCGCCGGGTCGTAGCCGGCGTGATCGAGGGCCGCCACGGCACATTCCAGGAACACCCGGTGTTGCGGGTCGAGGATCTCAGCCTCTCGACGGGTGAGCCCGAACAGGCCCGCGTCGAAGTCCTCGATCCCGTCGAGGACCGGGGCCGCGAGCACGTACTGCGGGTCCGCGACGCGGCGAGGGTTGGCCCCATTCGCGACGGCCTCCTCGGCTGAGAAGAAGCGGACTGATTCGACCCCATCACGAAGGTTCTTCCAGAACTCCTCGATATCGGCGGCTCCGGGGACACGGCAGGCCATCCCGATTATCGCGATCGGCTCCAACGTGGACGTTTCCCCGGTCGGAGTGTGCTTGGTCATGGATTTCTCCTGTTCACCGCCGGCTGGCGGCCTCTCGAGGCTGGCGAGCCCCTCTGACTGGCCGGGAGTTGGCCCGTCGCTTGGCTCGGGCGATGGCCCGCTCCATCTCCTGGGGTCCAGCGGCGTCAGCGGCTGGCGGGCTGGCGGGGGAGAGCCGGGCGGCGAGCCCGGCCACGGTGGGATACCTAAATAGATCGACGATTGTCACCACGAGGCCTACCGTCGCGGTCAACCCCCGCTGCACCTTGACGAGCGACAGCGAGGTGCCGCCGAGGTCGAAGAAGTTGTCGTCGAGGCCGACCGACCCGATGCCGAGCACCTCGCGCCAAACCTGCGCGATCGCGCGCTCGACGGTACTGTGCGGCGGCCGGCTGGCCGGGCTGACCGAACCGCGTCCGCGCGGCTGCGGCAGACTGCGGAGATCGACCTTGCCGTTCGGGCTCAGTGGGATCCGGTCCAGCAACACCACAGTGGGCACGGCGTGCGCGGGTAACGAGACGCTCAGGTGCCGGTGCAGGTCCTCGGTGTGTGGGTTGGTTCCCGCCTCCGGAACGGCGTACGCGACAAGGCGCCGGTCGCCGTCCGGCTCATC
>JBLNGJ010000540.1:0-10037 GCA_050264675.1 Micromonosporaceae bacterium | reverse complement strand
GTGGCGAACGAGAGCACCGCCGATCGTTCCGGCTCGCCGAGCAGATCCAGCCCGGCGACCGGGGCGTCCGGATCGGCGAGCGCGTCCGTCAGCAGCGTGGTTAGGTGTCGGACCAGCCGGGCCATGGCCGGCGGGTCGAACAGGTCGGCACAGTAGTTGATCAGGCCGGTCAGGCCATCACCCACCTCGGCCACGGTCAGGGTGAGGTCGAAGGCGGCACCGCGCTCGGCTAACCGGTACGGGCCGACGTCGAGCCCGCCGAGCTCGAGCCGGGCGTCCTCGTCGGCCACCGCAAACGCCCCGAGGTCGGCCCGCCCGGCCGGCGGCTGTTGCAGCACCACCAGCACCTGCAGCAGGGGTGGGCGTCCGGGATCGCGCGGCGGGCGGATCGCTTCCACCAGCCGGGGGAACGGGACGGCGTGATCGAGCGCGCCGAGCACGCGGTGCCGCACCTGTTGGGCCAGCTCCCGGAAGCTGCTGTCGGAGGGGATCCGGACTCGTAACGGCACCGGGTTGACGAAGTAGCCGAGCTGATCGTGATCGGTTCCGGTGCGACTCGAGGCCGGCGCGCCGAGCACGAGGTCATCGACCCCGGCGTAGCGGGCCAGCACCGCGGCCAGGGCCGCGGTGAGCACGGCGAACCGGGTCAGATCGTTCTCGCGAGCGAACTCGTCGATGGCCCGCAGGATGTTGCCGTCCAGCCGGAACTGGTGGGTGTCACCCCGAAACGATTGCAGTCGCGGCCGGGGAAAGCTCGTCGGCAGCTCGAGCGCGGGCGGCGCATCGGCGAGTTCGTCCTGCCAGAACCGCAATCGCTCCGCCATGCCCCGGTCCGCCGCGGCCCGCCGGATCGGCGCACGCTCGTCGCCGCGTCGGCTGGCCGATATCTGAGTCGCTTGGTTATCGGCGTAGACGCTCATCAGCTCGTCGACGAGGAGGGACAGCGACCAGAAGTCGGTGATGGTGTGGTGCAGCGACAGCAGAAGCACGTGATCGGCCGGGTGCCGGGTATAAAGCGAGGCGCGAAACAGCGGACCCGCCGCCAGGTCGAACGGGCGGTCAGCGTCGGCCCGAACCCGCTCTCGCAGGGCGTCCTCCGTCAAGCCCCCGACGTCGTGCCGAACGAGCATGGGGCCGGACCAGGCGACGACCTCCGGCACCGGTTGCCCATCTCGAGCGGGCAGCCGGGTACGCAGCGCGGCGTGCCGGTCGACCAGCGTGTGCAGGGCGCGCTCGAGAGCATCGACGTCGATCGGTGACCGGATCCGGGCCGCGCGGCTTATCTGGAACGCGGTGCTCTCCGGTGCCCGGCGCTGCAGCAGCCACAGCGCGTGCGTCCCGTCCGCCGGCCCGAGGTCGTCGGCGCGCGCCGCATCGGGCGGGTGTGCATGCGGTGTGCGCGCGACGTCAATGAGCTCGACCAGGGTGAGGCCGGACAGCAGCGCTGACGGTGCCACGGTGAGCCCGCATTCGACCTGCAACGCGCCCTGCAGCTCGATGGCGCGCAGCGAGTCGAGCCCGAGTCGGGTCAGCGGCACGTCGGCTGGTACGGCTGCCGGTGACAGCCCCAGAACTCGCGCCACGAGACCGGGCAGCGTCGTGTCGTCGTTCGGCTCGACGCCGGTCGGTTTCAGTACCGCGGCGCCCGCGGTGACACCGTCCCAGCGAGCCACCACGGCCGGTGCACCCATCGGCCATCCCCCGGCCAGCAGCGCGCTCTGGCACGCATGCCGCTGCACCTTCCCGCTCGACGTCCGCGGCACCTGGCCCGGCCGCAGCAGCACCACGGTCGCTACCGCAACGTCGGCGGTCTCCGCCACGGCCTGGCGGATCGCCGCGATGATGCCCGCGGTGCCGTTCGCATCCGGAAATGGCGGCACCAGCTCACACGCGAGCGCGACATGTTCCTCGTCGGACAGCTCGATGCCGAAGGCAGCGCAGCCACCCGGGCGCAGGCCGGCAACCCGTTGCTCCAGCGCCTGTTCGAGGTCCTCGGGGTGGATGCTGCGTCCCCGCACGATGATCAGGTCCTTGATCCGACCGGTCACCACGAGTTCCCCGGCGTCGTCGAGGTAGCCAAGGTCGCCGGTCCGCAAGTAGTGGCGTTGTTGGGGATCACCGGCGAGGCAGGCCCGGAACGTCCGTTCGGTCTCCTCCGATCGGCCCCAATAGCCCCCCGCGACACTGGGGCCGGCGAGCCAGATTTCGCCAATGGCGCCGGTGGGCAGAGTGGTGCCGCGTTCCGGGTCGACCACGACCAGGCGCTGCTGGCCAAGCGGTCGGCCGCACGACATATGGCCGGTGGCGGTCCGGCGAGGCGGCTGCCCGCCGGCCACGATCAGCGTCGCCTCGGCCAGGCCGTAGCAGGGATAGAAGGCCTCCCGCCGAAATCCGGCCGGGGCGAACGCGACGGCGAACCGGTCCAGTGTTGCGGCCCGCACCGGTTCGGCACCGCAGAACGCCACCCGCCACCTCGACAGGTCCAAGCTGGCGCGCTGCGCCGGGGTGCTCTTGCGTACGCAGAGATCGAAGGCGAAGTTCGGACCGCCGCTCATGGTTGCGCCGAAACGGGCGATCGTCTCCAACCAGCTGAGGGGCTGCCGCAAGAATGTCACCGGAGCCATCAGTACGGTCGGGAAACCGGCGTAGAGCGGTTGCAGGATGCCGCCGATCAGGCCCATGTCATGGTAGGGCGGCAGCCAGCTCACCCCGATCGTGTCCGAGGTGGTACCGAACCCGGTGTGCACGAGCTCGCAGTTGTGGAGCAGGTTCGCGTGGCGGAGCATTACCCCTTTGGGCGTGCCAGTGGAACCGGACGTGTACTGCAGCAGCGCCAATGATTGTTCATCGATCGCCGGTGGCGTCCACCTGTCCCCCGCATCGGGCGGCAGCGTGTCGGCGACGATCCACTCCAGTCCGGCAACCTTCTCCTTGGCCGACCCGAGACCGGTGGCGTCGCCCACGGCGATACGCGCACCGCTATCACCTACGAGCGCCCGCAGCCGAGACAACGAGCTGCTCCGTCGGGCCGCTTCGGGTGGATAAGCGGGAACCGCCACCGCCCCGGCATACAGGCAGCCGAGAAAGGTCGTCACATACGTGAGACCGGGCGGGCACAGCAGCAGCACCCGCTCTCCGAATGCACCCCGTTCACCAAGGGCGGCGGCCACCGCGCGCGCCGAGCGGTCCAGGTCGGCGTAGGTCGCCGGACGCGCTGAGGCGTCGTCGTCGATGAAGTAGAAAGCGTGGCCGCCCGGCTGGGTCTCCGCACGCCGCCGCAATAGCTCGACGATTGTCGACATATAGATATCTTAATACAACGACATGACCCTGCCGGCTCTACGTCGAAGAGTACCCAACGTCGCTCATAGCAGCGCGCTACGGAGGCCGCGCTGAGGTTCAATTGCCGCTCGGCCTTGCATATGTCAATCAATTCCTGCAGCATCGGCCGGTGCCGACCGGAGTATCAGTGTCGTGCCAGCCGGCCGCGGGCGGCACCAGGCGTTGATCGTCCTAAGTGTGCTCTGGGTTCAGGTCAGGTTCGGGATGTCGAACCAGGTGAAGGGTGACCGGTGCCGCCGCAGGTGGGGCCGTTGATGCCGAACCGGGTGTGCCAGGGGCAGGGGCCGGTGGGGTCCGCGGTGCGGTCGGTGGGGTTGACCGCGAGCACGTATCCGACCGCGGCGGCCAGGCCCCGTCCACACGCCCGCGACCGTCAGCCGCATTCCAGTGCCTGTGGAACCGGCCATTGTGGTCCTGGCTGTGCTGGTCATGCCCGGTACGCCAGGTTGATCATCATGCCGGTTTCGGCGTGGTAGATGTTGTGGCAGTGGGTCATCCATTGGCCGGGGTTGGCGGCGTCGAGGTCGACGGTGACGGTCTGGTTGGGGATGACGATGACGGTGTCCTTACGGGCGCCACCGCCGGCCAGGGCGAAGGTGTGTCCGTGGATGTGCATGGGGTGGAACATGGTGGTGCGGTTGACCAACTGCAGCCGGACTCGTTCGCCGCGGCGGACCAGTAGCGGTTTGGCGTGTTCGAAGGTGGCGCCGTTGATGGTCCAGCGGTAGGGCATCATCCCGCCGCCCAGTTCCAGCCGGTGGGTGCGGTCGGGGTCGCGGTCGGCGAGGCGTACCGGTTCGGCGGCGCGCAGCGTGCCGGTGAGCAGCACGTGCCGGTCGAGCTCGGCCGGCCGGATGCTTGCCGGCGGTGGCTCGCCGGTGCCGGTGCGGACCAGGGCGAGGGCTTGGCCGGTCTTACCTTCGGCGGCGGCGACGAGGGGGAACACGCCGTCGGCGAGGTCGATGGTGACGTCGGCGCGTTCGCCCATCGCCAGGAGCAGGGCGTCGGTGGTGGCCGGGGTGACGGGGAAGCCGTCGGTGTGGGTGACGGTGAGCCGGTGCCCGCCGAGCGCGATGCGGAAGGCGGTGTCGGCGGCGGCGTTGACGATCCGGATCCGGACCCGCTGGTGGGGCTTGCCGGTGAGGGTGACCGGCGCGGCCGGTACCCGCCCGTTGGCGAGGTAGTGCGGGTAGGTGATGTCGCCGGCGCCGCCGAGCAGCGGGGACGTCATCGGTTCCATCCCGCCCATCGACATGCCGCCCATGTTGGTGTCGCCTGTGCCGTTGCCGTGGTGCATTCCGCGCATGTCGCCGGACATGCCGCCCATCGATTGCAGGGCGGCGAGGACCTCATCGGGGGTGCGGCCGGTGCCATCGACCCAGTCGTCGAGCACCAGGATCCATTCGGTGTCGTAGCCGCCCGGCTCGGCCGGGTCGTCCACGACGAGGACCCCGTGCAGCGCTCGGTCGAGTTGGACCCCGGAGTGTGGGTGGTAGAAGTACGTGCCGGGGTCGGGGGCGGTGAACTCGTAGGTGTGCCGGCCGCCGGCTGGGATCGGTGGTTGGGTGATGCCGGGGACGCCGTCCATGTCGTTGCGCAGCGCGATGCCGTGCCAGTGCACGCTGGTGTCGGCGGGGAGCTGGTTGAGCACTTCGGCGTGGATGAGGTCGCCGGCGCGGGCGCGGATCAGCGGGCCGGGCGTGGTTTCGGTGTATCCCCAGGTTTGTACGATCGGACCGCCGAGGTCGAGGGTGACCGGGCGGGGGGTGAGCGCGGCGGTGACGCGGGCGGCGCCGGCCCGGCGGCGGGCGGCCTCAACCTGTTCGACGATGTCGGCGCCCGGCGTGACCAGCCGCGGGTCGGCGCCGAACAGGCCACCGGCCCAGGCGGCGGCACCGGCGGCGCCGGCCAGGCCGACGGTTCCGGCGATGCCGGTGAGCAGTCGTCGGCGGGTGATGACGGGCGACATCGGGCTCCTCGCGTCTGGGTGGGCTGTTGCAGCGTGCCGTTCAGGTCAGCCCGTTGCCAGGTCGAGCGGGATTTCTTCAGTGAATCTTCATGGTTGGCGCTTGTTCAGGGCAGGTGTATGCGGACCTGGTCGAGCAGGCCGGCCGAGGACAGATACATCGACGGGTATTCGCCGTACCAGCGTTGGACGCCGTGGGCGTCGATGAGTACGAAGCTGTGCCCGGGTAGGCCGGCGTGCATGCCGTTGCCGAGGGTGCCGTACGCGGATGACACGGTGCCGTCGTCGAGCAGGAACGGTGTCCGGACGCCGCTTGCGGCCATGTCACGCTTGATCTGTTCGGCGGGGTTCATCACGATCGGCAGCACGGTGATGTTGGCGGCGGTGAACCTGGCGGCGTTGCGTTCGATGTCGGCCATCTGCAGCAGGCAGGACTGGCAGCCGGCGCCCTCGCTGAAATAGAGCACCACGTTCTTGCCGCGGTAGTCGGCTAGCCGCACGGTGGCGCCGTTGGTGTCGGTGAGGGTGAAGTCCGGGGCGGGGCGGCTGGTGGTGTCGGAGGTGGCGCGGGCGCTCCACATCATCGCGCCGATCAACCCGCTGACGGCGGCGAGCGCGATACCCCACAGCAGCAGGCCGCGCCTCCGGCGGCGGTTCGCCTTCGCGACCCGGGTGCGCTTCGCCGCGGCCTGAGCGGCCGGGGTGGTACGCCGTCCGCGCGAGGGCTGCGGGCGGGGCGCGGTCCTGGTACTCATCGCGGCTTTTCCTTGTCGTAGCTGGACTGGACGCCGACGGACTCGGGCGTCGGGGCGTGGTGGCACGGCACCTGCGGATGGTCATCTGCGGCGTTCACGTCCGGGTTGCTGGCGGGTGGTTGGCCCGGTCGCCGGTCGATGAGGGTGACCCAAACGAACAGCCCGGCGACGGCGAGCACGAGCAGGCCGAGGACGGGTTCGGGGACCGGCGAAAGCCATTGCTGGACCTGTTCGAACTGGCGGTTCAGCCAGCGTCCGATCGCGGCCTGGAACCCGGGCCCGGCGGTCATCGTCTCGGCACCGGCGAGATAGATGACGAACGCGCCCATGACGGCGAAGCCGACCGCGACGGCGATGTTGACGGTGTTGGTGACCAGGGTGCGTCCGCCAACGCGCAGCCGGACTGGTCGGGCCGTGAGCCACGACTGGTCGCGCAGCCGAAGCCGGTCCCACGCGAGGGCCATGACGAACAGGGGGAATGTCATGCCGAGCACGAATGCCAGGCCGAGGAGGGTTCCGCCAATCGGGGAGCCGGACAGTGCGGACAGGGTCATCACCCCGGCCAGCACCGGGGCGCAGCAGCTGGACGCGATGCCGGAGAACACGCCGAGGGCGAAGAAGCTGCCGGTGTCGCCGCGTCGGGTGTCGGGTGCGCGTAGGAAGCTGGGCAGGCTCCACATGTGTCCGGACAGCGAGTACCCGGCGAGGAGGAGCATCAGCGCTCCACCGGCGTAGTACAGCGGGGCGTGGTACTTGGCGATGGTGCCCGCCAGCAGGCTCAGGCCGAGCGTGATCGGTACCATGATCAGCGCGAGGCCGGCGGCGAACACGAACGTCAGCGGCAGCAGCCGCCACCGGTGGTTCTTCACCGCGGCGGCCAGGTAGCTGGGGGCCAGGAACACGATGCAGCACGGGGCGAACAGGGCCACCATGCCGGCGAAGAACGCCGCCAGCACGCTGCCGGTGCCGAGCAGCGTCATGACCGGCTCCCGACCGGCCGGGCCGTCAACTGGGCGGTCAGGTGTGCGCGCAACTTGCGCCGGGGTAGTCGCCCGACGCTGAAGTACGCCCCGTCGAGCAGGACGAGGGGGAACATCGCCGGGCGGTGGGCGCCGATCAGGGCCCGGCCCGCGTCGCTGTCCGCGGCGACCAGGTCGACCTGGATCGCGTACACGCGGCCCAGTTCGGCCAGGGCGGTCTGGGCGTCGGTGCAGAAGTGGCACGCCGGGGTGTGCACGAGCGTGATCGTGCTCGGCATGGCGCCTCCTTCGTCCTGGCTGGCGGGCGGGGACACGGCCGCACGACTAACGCTGCGCCGCAGTGATGAGGAAACCCCGGCGGGTTTGCTGAAGGTTCGATGAAGTCACCGGGGTGCGACGCCCTACCGGCAGGATGTGGGGCATGAGTTCCCGTGTGCTGGTGGTCGACGACGAGCAGAGCCTGGCTAAGGTCGTCGCCAGCTACCTGCAGCGCGATGGCCACGAGGTGGCGTGCGTCTTTGACGGCCCAACGGCGGTGGACGCCGCCCGCCGGCAGCCGCCCGACGTGGTGGTGCTCGACCTGGGATTGCCCGGCCTGGATGGCATCGAGGTGTGCCGGCAGTTGCGCACCTTCAGCGACTGCTACGTGATCATGCTGACCGCCCGCAGCGACGAGGTCGACAAGCTGGTCGGGCTCGGGGTCGGCGCCGACGATTATCTGACCAAGCCGTTCAGCCCGCGCGAGCTGGTGGCCCGGGTCCGGGTAATGCTGCGCCGGCCGCGTATCGGGCAGGCCAACCAGGCACAGGAGGAGCCGCCCCGGTTGTTCGGTCCGCTGCGCATCGACGTCGCCGCGCGTGAGGTACACGTCGGCGGCGTGGCGGTGGAGCTGACCCGTACCGAGTTCGACCTGCTCGCCGCGTTGTCGGCCCGCCCGCGGATGGCGTTTTCCCGCCGGGCGGTCATCGACGCCGTGTGGGGCGAGGGGTGGGTCGGTGACGAGCACCTCGTCGACGTGCACGTCGGGCACCTGCGTCGCAAGCTCGGCGACGACCCGGCCGTGCCCCGGTTCATCCGGACCGTGCGTGGGGTCGGCTATCGGATGGGTGAGGGCTGATGTCCCGGTCCCGCAACCGCCTGGCTGGGCGGGCGGGTCTGGCCGGCCGGCTGTTCGCCGCGCAGGCCCTGGTCGTGCTCACCGGTGCGGTCACGCTCGGGCTGATCGCGACCGCCGTCGGGCCGGCGATCTTCCGCGGCCATCTGCGGCAGGTGTCCGGCGATGTCGACGCCGAAACCACCCGCCACGTCGAGGAGGCGTACGCCTCGGCCAATGCCGTCTCGCTCGGTGTGGCCCTGTTCGCCGCGCTCGCCGCGGCCCTGGCGGTCAGCGCGTATGTGGCCCGGCGGGTCGCTCATCCGGTCGGCCAACTCGCCACCGCCGCGGTCGACGTTGCCGAAGGCCGCTACGAGGCTCTGGTGGCCGCGCCCGGCATGGGCCGCGAGTTCGATACCGTCGCGGAGGCGTTCAACGCGATGGCCGCCCGGCTGGCCGATGTGGAGGCCACCCGCCGGCGGCTGCTGGCGGACCTCGGTCACGAACTGCGCACCCCGGTCGCGACGATCGAGGCGTACGTGGACGCCGCCGAGGATGGCGTGAGCGTGGCCGAAGAGGACACCTGGGCGGTGCTGCGCACCCAGACCGGTCGCCTTCGCCGGTTGGCGGAGGACATCGCGGCGGTGTCCCGGGTCGAGGAGCACCAGCTGGATCTGCACCCGCAGCCGGTGCCCGCCGCCAACCTGGTGGGTGCGGCGGTGGCGGCGGCACAGCCCCGCTACGCGGCGAAGAAGGTGACGTTGCAGGAGCGGATCGGCGGTGACGCCGGCGAGGTCCACGCCGACGCCGAGCGGATGGGTCAGGTGCTGGGCAACCTGTTGGACAACGCGCTTCGCCACACGCCACCCGGCGGGCAGGTCACCGTCGCGGTCGACCGGGACGGCGCCGGGGTCCGGTTCACCGTCACCGACACTGGCGAGGGCATCCCCGCCGAGCATCTGCCCCACGTCTTCGAACGTTTCTACCGTGCCGACCCCGCCCGCGACCGCGGGCACGGCGGATCCGGTATCGGGCTGGCCATCGTGCGCGCCATCGTCGCCGAACACGGGGGACGGGTCACCGCCGCGAGCGACGGCCCCGGGGCCGGGGCCAGGTTCACCGTCACCCTGCCACCGGCCGCGCATCGACCGTTGTGACGGCGACGGCCGACGGGTTGGTGGTGGCTTACCGGCCGGTGGTGGCGTCGTCGCGGTCACGGGCCGGGCCGTCGTGGCCCTGGTGATCGCCCTGATCGCCATCGTGGCCGGCGTGCCCGCCCATGCTGCGCATCATGACCACCATCATCAGCGGGCAGGCCAGCAGCAGCACGAACGGCAGCACCGACTGCACCGGCGTGCCGGCCGCGAGCAGGCCGACGACCAGTGCACCGGCGGCGATAAACAGGTACCGCATGTTGGTGCCGTGCATGACAACCTCCAAAAGACTGCGCCCTGGCCGGTTCAGCGCCGGCCGGACTCGATCAGAGACCGCCTGTCGTCGGGTATCCCGGGCTGCGGTGGCACGGGCGGGGGCCGATCGGGGAACAGCCGGGTGATGCCCCACACCACCAGTGCGATCAACGCCGTCCAGACCAGCAGCATGACCAGCCAGCCTGCGAACCCCATCGCGCCGCAGAAGTTGGGAAACATCCCGCCTCCCTTCGGTAGCGCCGCGGGCCCTTCACACCTCCAGCGTGGGCTGTCGGGGTATTGAACAGCCGGGGCAACTGGTGAAGGTTTGCTGAAGCCCGCGGCCGGCGGTGGTGAGTGCGGCCCGGACCGCGTCCGCGCTGGCTGTCGGATGGAAGTCCGGGCCGGCGGCGGCGATCAGTACGGTGAGGTCGTGTTTCCGTTGTCGGACCTGCCATCCGGCGGCGTCGAGCAGGTCCAGGACGTGCGCTT
>JBLNGJ010000539.1:0-3590 GCA_050264675.1 Micromonosporaceae bacterium | reverse complement strand
CTCTTCGAGACCGAGCGCGGCGGGCTGCTCGTGAACGAGCTGGCGATGCGCCCGCACAACTCCGGCCACTGGAGCATCGAGGGCGCGCGTACATCCCAGTTCGAACAGCACCTGCGGGCGGTGCTGGACTACCCGCTCGGCGAGACCGCGCTCACCGCGCCGGTCGTGGTGATGGCGAACGTCCTCGGTGGACCGGAGCCCGGCCCGATGGGGCTGGACGAACGGCTGCACCACCTCTTCGCCGCCGACCCCGGTGTGCGGGTGCACCTCTACGGCAAGCAGGTGCGCCCCGGCCGCAAGATCGGTCACGTCACCGTGCTGGGTGAGGATCTGTCCACCGTCCGGGCCCGGGCCGCCCGGGCCGCGCGCTGGCTGCGGGAGGGCCGCGATGACTGAACCGGCGGTGTCTGAGCCGGCGGTGTCTGAGCCGGCGGTGTCTGAGCCGGCGATATCTGCCGCGGTGGTGGGCGTGGTGATGGGCAGCGACTCGGACTGGCCAACCATGCGCGCGGCCACCGAAGCGCTGGGCGAGTTCGGGGTGGCGCACGAGGTGCGGGTCGTCTCGGCCCACCGGAGCCCGCAGGCGATGCTCGACTACGCCACGAGCGCGGCCGACCGTGGGCTTCGGGTCATCATCGCCGGAGCCGGCGGCGCCGCACACCTGCCGGGCATGCTCGCCAGCGCCACCCCGCTGCCGGTGATCGGCGTGCCGGTGCCGCTGGCCCACCTGGACGGCCTGGACTCGCTGCTGTCCATCGTGCAGATGCCGGCCGGCGTACCGGTGGCGACAGTCTCCATCGGCGGCGCCCGCAACGCCGGCCTGCTCGCGGTGCGCATCCTCGCCACCGGCGACGCGGCGTTGCGCGAACGCATGGTGTCCTTTCAGGACGGTCTGCGCGCGTTGGTGGCGGACAAGGACGCGAAGCTACGGGCCTCGCTCGAGTCCGACGACTAGCGCAGGTTGATCAGAGCGACGCCGACGGCCACCGTGGCGGCCGCGGTGATGCGGGCCGGGCCCAACCGTTCCCGGAACGCGAACGCGCCGATGAGCGCACCGGAGACCACACCGGTCTCGCGCAGGGCCGCGACCACGGCGAGCGCGCCCCGGGTCTGCGCCCACAGCACGATCGCGTAGCTGATCACGCTGATCACCCCGCCGACCAGACCCACCCTGGCCTGGCGGCGCATCGACGCGAGCAGCTCGCCGCGGCGGGAGGCCCAGGCCCAACCGAGCACCAGTGGCCCCATGCCCAGGAACAGCCAGCCGCTGTAGCCGACCGGGCTGCCGGACAGGCGCACCCCGACGCCGTCGAGCACCGTGTAGCCGGCGATGGTGACCCCGGTCAGCACCGCCGCCCACACCGCCGGGGCGCTGCGCGCGCCCCCGCCGGCGAAGGCGAGCACGCCGAGCCCACCGCAGACCGTCGCGACGCCGATAAGTTGGCCGAGGCTGAGCCGGTCGCCGAGCAGTGTCGAGGCCACGAGCGCCACGATGAGCGGGGCGGTGCCTCGGGAGAGCGGATAGACCTGGTTGAAGTCGCCCAGCCGGTAGCAGCGGGTCAGCTGCCACGAGTACAGGGCGTGCAGGAATATCGATGTGCCCAGCCACGGCCACGCCGCCGCGGCGGGCAGCGGTGCCCACGCGGCCACGATCGCGCCGGACCCTGCGTATGCCAGGCCGAAGAGCGCGAACGCGGCGTGCCGGTCGGGGGTCGCCTTGGCCATCGCGTTCCAGCTCGCGTGCAGGACCCCGGCGAGGACCACCGCGAGCGCCGCGTACAGGGGAAACGGCCCGTTGATCGCGGTGGAGACCGGGACGTGCACGCACCCATGCTCGCCGACAACCCCTTCCCGCGCCACCTCCGCCTTCGCGGTGGTACCCGCGAAGATCGCGATTCCCGGCCCCGAACGTGCAGCCGCACTTCACCTGGCCGGCCGACGATCGCGATCAAGCCGAGTTAACGATCTTCAGCCGCGCGGCGAGATCGGCGACGGTGGTCACCGGCAGTTCGCAGACAAAGCCCCGGCACACGTACGCGGTGGGCCGGCCGTCCAGCAGCGGTCGGTCGGCGAGCAGCGGTACACCGGGCCGGTCCGGTTCGCCCGCCACGATCACCGCGCCCGGCGGCGCGAGCCGCCACGCCGCGCGTACCAGGTCATCACCGGCCGGGTCGGTCGTCGCGATCGCGATCTCGACCGGGCCGGCGTGCAGCGCCTCGGCCGCGGCGGCGGCGTAGCCGACGAACCGGGCGTGCCGGGCCAGCAACGGCACGATCGTCTCCAGCGCCCGCTGCCCGGCGTCGCGGTAGCTCGTCCGCCCGGTCAGCGCGGTGTACGAGATGAGCGCCGCGGCCAGGGCTGAGCGGCCGGCCGGGGTGGCGTTGTCGGTCGGGTCGGCCGGACGGGTCACCAACCGCTCGGCGTCGTCGGCGGTGTCGTAGAACCCACCGTTACCGTCGGCGAAGTGGGCCAGCGCAACATCGAGGAGCACGCCGGCCTGATCGAGCCAGCGCCCCTCGCCGGTGAGCTGATGCACCGCGCAGAAGGCCTCGGCCACGGCGCCGTAGTCCTCGAGGACGCCGGCCGGCGCGCCGACCTCGCCATCGCGGGAGACCCGGCGCAGCCGTCCGTCGACCAGGTGGCGATCGGCGAGCAGCCGGGCCGCGTCCACGGCAAGGCGCGTCGCCCGGCCGGCGGTGGAGTTGTCGGCGCCGCCGGCCAGCACTGCGGCGAACTCGCACAGCGCGGTGATCGTCAACCCGTTCCAGGCCGCCACGACCTTGTCATCGCGCCCGGGCTGCGGCCGGGCGCCCCGGGCCGCGAGCAGTCGGTCGCGCACGTCGAGCCCCCGCGCGCGCACGGCCGGATCGGCGGCGTCCAGGTCGCGGGCCAGCCGCAGCACGCTCGTCCCGTGCTCGAAGGTGCCGGTCTCGGTCACGTCGAACAGATCGGCCGCGAAGGCCGCATCGTCGTCACCGAGCGCTTCCCGCAGCTGGGCCGGGGTCCACGAGTAGGTCGCCCCTTCGACACCGTCGGTGTCGGCGTCGAGCGAGGACGCCAGGCCGCCCTCGGGCGTACGCAGTTCGTGCTCGAGAAAGCCGACGATGCCGGTGGCGACGCGCAGGGATTGCTCGTCGCCGGTCAGGCGCCACAGCTGGGTGTAGACGCGCAGCAGGAGGGCGTTGTCGTAGAGCATCTTCTCGAAGTGCGGCACCAGCCAACGTTCGTCCACTGAGTAGCGGGCGAACCCGCCGGCGAGCTGATCGTGGATGCCGCCGCGGGCCATCGCCTCGGCGGTGTGCCGCACCACCTCCAGCGAGGCCGCGTCGCCGGTGCGCTGGTGCTGGCGCAGCAGGAAGAGCAACGCCATGTGGGGCGGGAACTTCGGGGCGCCACCGAAACCGCCGTAGGTCGGCTCGTGCTCGCTGCGCAGCGTCGCGGCCGCCTGGTCGAGCCGCTCGGCGGTGAGCGAGCCGGCCGGCGCCGCCCGGAGCGGACCGGTGGAGATCGCGGCGACCAGCCGGGCGCCCTCGGTCTGCACGGCCGCGCGCCGCTGGCGCCACACCTGGGCGACCCGCCGCACCAGGTCG
>JBLNGJ010000538.1:0-6065 GCA_050264675.1 Micromonosporaceae bacterium | reverse complement strand
GCCTGCCCCTGGCGGGCGCCCAGCGGTCAGGCCGAGCACCATCCGCACCACGCCCAGGTGCCGGGTTTGCCGGCGCGGTTCATACCCGGGTGTGACAGCTAGGCGGTGGGCAGCCGGGTCAGGAGCACATCGGTGGTCCGGTTGTGGTCGGGACGGACCAGGTTGGTCGCGTCGGACTCGTAGACGACCGCGTGACCGTTGTTGCTGATTGACGGCAGCTGTGAGCCATTGTCGGCCTGTGCCCCGTCAGTGGATACCGAGGCGCGCACGGTCGTAGCACGCCACCGGTCGTGGACGAAGATGTCCCACGTCGCGTTCGTGTCGCCCGCGACGAGGTTGCTGGCGATGGCGAAGAACGTCACGTAGCGGCCATTGCCCGAGATGTCCGGCGTATAGCTGATGTCGTTGCCCTGCACACCATTCGACGCGACGGAGACGATCGTCGTCAACCCGGCCACCCGGTCGCGGACGAAGATGTCCCACTCGCCGTTGGTGTCGTTGGGCACGAGGTTGGTCGCATCGGAGTTGAACGCCACGAACCGACCATCGGAGCTGATCGACGGCCAGTACGAGTCCACATCACCCGGGGTTCCGTCCGACGCCCGCGAGATGAGGAACGTTCGACCGGCGACCATGTCGCGCACGAACACGTCCAGCGCCGGCCCGTTCCCGTCGTCGGGCACCAGGTTCGCCGCGTCGGACTCGAAGACGACGTAACGACCATCGTCGCTCACACCCGGCCCGCCCGGATACCCGGACTGCCCGATCGCCGGCTGCCCGTCGTCCGCGACCGACACCAGCTCCGTCCGACCAGTCAGGCGGTCGAACCGGAACACGTCCATGTTCTCGTTCGTGTCCCCCGGCACCAGGTCGGGTGCGGCCGACCAGTACACGACGTAGCGGCCGTCGCCACTCAGCTCCGCCGCGGCCGCGCCCCCACCGGTCTGCTCCTGGCCGGTGGATGTGACCGACACCCGGGTCGTGGTGCCCGCCAGCCGGTCACGGACGAAGATGTCGGAGAAGCCGTTGGTGTCGTTGGGCACCAGCGCCGGATCGTCCGAGGCGAACGCGACGAAACGACCGTCATCGCTGATGGCCGGCTGGTTGCCGCCGCGGCTCACCTGAGCCTCGTCGCTGGTCACCGACACCCGCTGCACGGCCTGGGTCCACGAGTCGTAGACGAACACGTCGTTCCAGTCGTTAGTGTCACCGGGCACCAGGTTCGAGGCGTCGGAGAAGTAGGCGACGTAACGACCGTTACCACTGACAGCCGGCTCGTATGCGTACGAGTTGGCCTGGTGACCCTTCGCGGACACCGACACCCGCACGGTGCTCACGCCGGTCGGACCCGCCGGGCCGGCAGCAGCGGCGCCACCGGTCAACATGATGACGGACGTGGCAGCCAACAGCGCCACCAGATGGCGTCTCATGGTGGTTACCTCCCTGCCCGCCGAATACGCACCGGCGGTGCACTCCAAGCGTGAATTCCGGTGGTGGCCCGGACACGGCCGTTGGTCCCGTGGCCGGAGGACGGACTGCTCTGGGTGAGGTTCGGCAGCCCGACGACGCTGAGCCCGGGTGGCTCGAGGCGCTCCCGGGAGGGGGCATCCGGCCCGGGCGGCCGGGCCCGGCGACCCTGGGTCGCCGTCCCCATCGGTCGCACCATGAAGACGCCTAGGACCTTCGGTGACGAGGAGGCGTAGTCATGACTGTCGCGAAGCGATGGAACGTCGACATCTTCATCGACGAACACGACGAAGAGCGGCGCACGTACGCCGAGGCACGGCTGCACACCGGCGACCGCCCGCAGCTGTGTGGAACCGGCTGGGCCCACCGACACCCGCGCGACCGGGAGGTGCCGGAGATCGGCGACGAGCTCGCTGCCGCCCGGGCGCTGTCGGAACTGTCCCACCGGCTGCTCTCCGCCGCCGTTGAGGACATTGAGGAGGTCAACGCCGATCGCGTGCGCCTCGCGGGCTGACCTGCGGATGCGGCGGCAAAAGCATGGTGCTGGGCTCGGGATCGAGAGGTGACGGGTCTCCCGGCCCGCGTCCGGCGGACCTTATGCCCGGACCCGCGCCTACACGGGAGTACACAATGTGAGGGTGGGCGCCGCACCAAGATCCGGAGAAGCGATGGCCGGACGCAGTCTCGCGGGCACCGTCGACAGTGGAGGTCCGCTGGCTCGGATCTGGTTCCGTCGTGACATAGCACTGTTCGCCGCATCCTCGGCGTTGCTGCTGGCTGGTGTTCTGGCGATCGCCCTTGACGCCCGCGGTGTGGCCGTCGGATCGTGGGTGGCCGCGACACTGCTGGGTCTGGGGTACTCGACGGCCTCGATGGTGGCGGCGATTCGGCGGCGCCAGCCCAGTGTCGATGTGATCGCGTGGCTGGCGCTGGTCGGCACGCTGGTGATCGGCGAGGCGTTCGCCGGCGCGGTCATCGCGGTGATGCTGGCCAGCGGGGTGATGCTGGAGGCGCGTGCCGCGGCCCGCGCGCGACGGGAGTTGAGCCTGCTGGTTTCCCGGGCGCCACGGACCGCGCGCCGGCTTAGTGCAAGCGGTATCGTGGAGGTGCCGGTTGGCGAGGTGGTCCGAGGCGACCGCCTGCTCGTGGGCTCCGGCGAGATCGTCCCCGTGGATGGGCGACTACTCGGTGCGGCGGTACTGGACGAGTCGGCGTTGACCGGCGAACCGCTGCCGGTCGACCGCCGGCCAGGCGAGGACATCCGCAGCGGCGTGGTCAACGCGGGGCAGCCGGTGGAGCTGGTCGCCACCGCTACTGCGGAGGATTCCACCTACGCCGGCGTAGTGCGTCTCGTGGAACAGGCTCAGGCGGACAGCGCCCCGTTTGTGCGTGCCGCCGACCGTTTCGCGGTCGGCTTCGTGCCGCTGACCCTCGTGCTGGCCGGGGCCGCCTGGCTGCTGACCGGAGAGGCGGTGCGGGCGGTGGCCGTGCTGGTCGTGGCGACCCCTTGCCCCTTGCTGCTGGCCGTCCCGATCGCCCTCATATCCGGGCTGTCCCGGGCAGCGCGGGCCGGCGTGATCGTCAAGGGCGGCTCGGCGCTGGAGCGGCTGGCCGCTGGGCGGGTACTGCTGTTCGACAAGACCGGCACGCTGACCTACGGCCGGCCGGTACTGGCCGACGTCATCACCGCCGACGGTGTCGACGCCGACGACATCCTCGGCCTGGCGGCGTCGCTCGACCAGGCGTCCGCGCACGTGTTGGCGGGCGCGATCGTCACGGCCGCCCGGGACCGTGGGCTGACCCTACATGCTCCCGAGCGGGTCAGCGAACGCCACGGCTACGGCGTGGAGGGCACCGTCGACGGCCGGCGGGTCCGGCTCGGCAAGGCGTCCTGGATCATCGCCGGTCCGGTCCCGGACTGGGTACGCCGTACGCGTCGCCGCGCCACATTGGACGGCTCCCTGACCGTGTTCGCCGCCATCGACGGCGACCCAGCCGGAGTGTTCCTCCTCGAGGACCCGGTACGACCCGACGCCCCGCGCATGGTCCGCGCCTTGCGGGCGGCGGGAGTCACCCGCGTCGTCCTGGTCACCGGAGATCGCGCCGATATCGCGGACAGTGTCGGGCGCATCGTTGGCGTCGACACCGTGCACGCCGACCGCGACCCAGCCGACAAGCTGGCCGTCGTTGTGGCCGAGCAGGCCGAAGCGCCCACCATCATGGCCGGAGACGGCATCAACGACGCCCCGGCCCTGGCCGCCGCTGGCGTCGGCGTCGCCCTCGCGGCACGCGGTGCCACCGCCTCCGCCGAGGCGGCCGATGTCGTGCTCACCGTCGACCGGATCGACGCCCTGGCCGATGCAATCCTTATCGCCCGCCGGTCGCGCCGAATCGCCTGGCGGGCGGTCACCGTCGGCATGGGACTGTCGCTCGCAGCGATGATCGCCGCCGCAGCCGGGCAGCTACCCCCCGCCGCCGGCGCACTCCTGCAGGAATTCATCGACGTGGCCGCCATCGGCATCGCCCTGACCGCGCTGCTCCCCGCGCGCGTCCATACGATCACCATGACCACGGCTGACATCGCCACCGCCCGTCAGCTCTACGCCCAGCACCGCGCCATACGACCGATCGTCGAGGAGATGCGCACCGCGGCCGACGGCTTGACCGATAAGCGGGGCGGCGGCCTCGAACCGGTGCACCGGCTGTTGAAGCGCCTGGAGTCCGAGCTGTTGCCGCACGAATGGGCCGAGGAGGCGGAACTCCTACCCATCATGGCGAAGGCGCTAGGCGGTGCCGACCCGACCGGTGCGCTCAGCCGTACCCACGCGGAGATCGAGCACCAGATCGGACGGCTCCGCCACGTCCTCACCGACCTCGACACCACCGCGGCGGCCGCCGGGCTGGAGCCCACTGCGGAGCCGGAAGACATCGCGGAGCTAAGGCGACTGCTCTACGGGCTCTACGCGATCCTGCGCCTGCACAACGCTCAGGAGGAGGAGGGTGCCTTCAGCCTGGTACCCGACACCCCGGCCGATCTTGGATGATCTCCGGGCCGGGAGCCCCGGACGACCCACGGTCCACAAGAGACTACGGCCCCACCTCCGCCTCGACCCGCACGACCGATCCGGCCGGCGCCGGTGGCAATACAGTGGAGTCGAGCGACCCGTCCACCGGCGTCTCGCGCCGCGCGTCGTCGAATTACCCGTAACGCATAGCCATCTCTCCCTGCACAAGCTGAGGTCGGGGCGTACCCACGTCAGCGTGAATCGCGGTGACGGCCCGGACACGGCCGTTGGTCCGGGGTCAGGGGGCCGGAGTGCTCTAGGTGACGGTAGTCATCCGTTGTGAATTGGAATTGGCATGAGCTTCGGCCCGAATGCCCCATGAAAGCAGGAGGTGATCGGAGTGCAAGTTAAGGAATATCGTCCACTGCCGCCGCCGGCGGTGGCGAACGGATCGCCAGCACCGGCGCCGCAGCCGCAGCCGCAAGAGCCACGCTCCCGGATGGGTGGCGTCGTCGTGTCCGCCGCGGTGATCGTGGTGGGGGTCGTCGGCCTGGTCGACCTCGCGGGTGTATCCGTCCACGCCAGCACGTACCTCGCCGCGCCCCTGGCCGTGATCGCCCTGGGACTGATCGTCGGAGCCTGGTACGGCCGCGCGCGATGGCTGATCGCGATCGGGGCCGTGCTGACCCTCGCGCTCGGCATCGCGTCCGTGTCGGAGGCGTTTTCCCACAGCACGACGCCAACCACCTGGATGCCGGCGACCCTCGCCGACCTGGAGGGCACCTACACCCTTGGGCTGGGCGACGCGGTTCTCGATCTGTCCACACTCGACTTCACCGGCCAGAGCAAGTCCGTTGACATCAACGTCGACATCGGGGACCTGACCATCATCGTGCCGAGCGACGTCGACGTGCGCGCCGAGGCCACGGTCGATGTCGGCAACGCCACCGTGTTCGGCTCGCGGTGGGGTGGGATCGGGCAGTCGACTCGGACCGTCACGGACAACGGCGCCGACGGGCCCGGCGGTGGCGAACTGATCATCCGGGCAACGGTCGACGTAGGCAACGTGGAGGTGCGCAGATGAAAAGGCATGACACCGACGTGATCTCGCTGGCCTTCGGGTCGGCCTTCCTGGCTGTCGTCGCGTGGTGGCTGCTCATCCGTTCCATCGACATTGACCTGCCCTCGGCCGGCTGGTTCATCGCGGTCGGGCTGATCGTTGGCGGTGTCGCGGGGCTCGCGGCGGCACTGCGCCCGCGCCGGCCCCACGCCGGAACACGCCCGTAGCGGTACACCCCGGCGAGGTGAGCCCCACCAGTCCACTTCGGAAGGGCCGACCGCCCGTGGTAGCGACAGCGAAAGATCGGGCTCGGCGAACTGCATGGCTATGAGCTGACCGCTGGACACGACGGCATCGCACCCATGAAGGGGTGCGCCATCATGCCAACCACCTACACGACAACCACGCACGCTGCGCCATCAATGCACGGCCGTGCAGCCGGTCCAGCGTTCGCGACGTTCACGTTCCTCGGCGGCGCGACAGAACGAAAGACGCACTGGCCGGGATTGTGCGGGCGGGGCGGTCAGCTCGGC
>JBLNGJ010000537.1:0-4462 GCA_050264675.1 Micromonosporaceae bacterium | reverse complement strand
GACCACCGGTGGGCCGTCGAGCGGCCAGCGCCAGGCGCCCGGCGCGACCCGGGCGCGACCGCCCGGGACGGGCGCCGCCGGCATGGCCGGGGCCGCCGACACGGTGAACACGGCGCCGGTGAGCAGAAGGACGGTCAACCCACGAACCACGGTTGGCGCACGGACCACGGTTGGCGCATGGAGGGCAGGCACGCCCGCGACCCTGCCGCCCGGTCAAGCGACCGGCAACGCCGTTGCGGTGATCTGTGGACAGCGCGGGTGCCCTGTGGACAGGCCGCGCCGGGCGTCAGCCGCCGAACCCACCCTCGGTCGGCAGCGAGATGTCGGGTTTCTCCAGCTCTTCGACGTTCACGTCCTTGAACGTCATCACGCGCACGTTCTTTACGAAACGCGCAGGTCGGTACATATCCCACACCCAGGCATCATGCATCTCGACCTCGAAGAAGACCTCGCCGTCGACGTTGCGCACGTGCAGGTCAACATGATTGGCCAGGTAGAAGCGCCGCTCGGTCTCGACGACATAGGAGAACTGGCGGACGATGTCGCGATACTCCCGGTAGAGCTGCAGCTCCATCTCGGTCTCGTACTTTTCGAGATCTTCCGTGCTCATCGCCAATCGCCCTCCATGCCACCCACATTCTCCCCCACCTGCGCTTCGGGACCGGTGGCGGTGCCCGGCGCCACGCCGACCGTACCGCGAATGGCCTGCGCGACGTCCTGGGCCGCCAAGCCGAGCTCTGTCAGACCCAGTTCGGCCGCGGCCACATTCGCGTAGGAGAACCGGTGCTGCGCGCACGGGCCGTGCCGGCGCAACGCATCGGCGTGGTCCGGCGTGGCGTAGCCCTTGTGGTCGGCGAACCCGTACGCCGGGAACTCTCCGTCCAGATCCACCATGATCCGGTCGCGGTGCACCTTGGCCAGCACGCTCGCCGCGGCCACGCACGCCGCCACCTGATCGCCCTTCCACACGCCAAGGGCCGGCACGCCCAACCCGTCGACCCGGAACCCATCGGTGAGCGCGTAGTCGGGGCGTACGGCCAGTCCGGCCAGGGCTCGCCGCATGCCGGCCAGGTTGCACACGTGCAGCCCTCGCCCGTCCACCTCGACCGAGGGGATCACCACCACGGCGTAGGCCAGCACCCGGGCCAGCACCTCGGTGTAGACCCGCTCCCGAGCCGCCGGCGTGAGCAGCTTGGAGTCGGCCAGGCCGGGCACCTCACCGGCCCGCCCGGGCGGCAGGATCGCCGCGGCGACCACCAGCGGGCCGGCGCAGGCCCCCCGGCCGGCTTCATCGGCCCCGGCGACCCGGGTGAAGCCGCGTCGCTGCAGCGCCCGTTCCAGCGCGTAGAGGCCGCCATCGCGGCGGATCACGGTACGGGTGGCGGTGAGCATCAGACCCGCACCGCGTCGCGCAGCAGGGACGGCAGCTCGGCCGGGTAGTACCGCTCGTGGGTGCCCTCCAGCTCGGCCAGCGTCCACCACCGGAACCCGTCAATGCTTCGCCGCTCGACCGCGTCGAAGCCGTCCACGCAGACCTCCCACGAGGGCACCCGGGCCACGAAGAAATCCTGCTCCTGGCGGTACCAGATGCCGTCGATGGGAAACTCGGTCACTTCGCTCCAGATCGGCTCACCGAGCTCTGCCGGGTCGAGGGCGAGGCCGGTCTCCTCCCGCAGCTCGCGAGCGGCCCCGACGGCCAGGCTCTCGCCCGCGGCGACCCCGCCACCCACGGTGAACCAGTAGCGGTGCTCGGGCCGGGCCGGGTCGAAGCCACGAAACAGCAGCACCCGATCGACCGCGTCGATGAGCAGCACCCGAGCGGCCCGGCGAGGAATCGGCTCGGCGCTCACCCGGCCAATCTAGCCGGCGCTCAGTGGCGCGACGGCGCCGGAATCTTGTCGAAGCCGCCGGGCACGGTCAGCCAGGTGAGCCGGCTCGGCGGCCAGAACAGCACAAAGGCCCGGCCCACGACCGAGTCGACCGGGATGGTCGAACGAGTGACGTCCTCGGTGCGCTCGTACTGCTCCCGCGAGTCGCCGGACATGGACCGGTGGTCGCCCATCACCCATAACCGACCCTCGGGAACCGTCACCGTGAACGTGTCGTTGCTGGCCGGCTCCGCGTTGCCGTTGTCGTCGTGGTAGAGGTACGGCTCGTCCAGCGCGACGCCGTTGACCGTGATGCGGCCCTGCTTGTCGCAGCACTGCACCACGTCGCCGCCCACGCCGATGACCCGCTTGATGAAGTCGACCTCGCTGGGATCGGTGCGCCAATCGTTCGGCGACTCGAACACGATGACCTCGCCCCGGTGGGGGTCCCGGAAGTCGTAGACGAGCTTGTTCACCAGCACCCGGTCGTTGATGTTGAGCGTGTGCTCCATCGACGGTGAGGGAATGAAGAACGTCTGCAGGATGAAGGCCCGCACGAGCACGGCGACGACGATCGCCACGGCCAGGAGGATCGGCAGCTCACGCCAGAAACTGCTGCGCGGCTTGGCCGGCTGCTCGTCAATCACGCCCGAAGCGTACGTCGTCCCCATCGTCGCTTCCGCACCAATCGCACCGATCCGTGAAGCGCCAGCACGATCGGTAGTGGGATGACAGCCACGCCGACCCCTGGCAGGCTCGGCGTGACACCCGCCGGGCCGATCGCCACCGGTCCGGGCACGGAGGCGAAAGCGTCGGGCACACTCAGCGTACCCCAACGATCACTCGGCCAAACGATCACAAATGCCCGACCGATGATGTTCTCGATCGGCACCGGTCCCTTGCACCGAGAGTCCTGCGAGACGACCCGGTGGTCGCCCATGACAAAGACCTGACCCGGCGGGACGAGCACCTCCTCGAACCGGCGGGACCGGCAGACCTCCGGATCCGGCGGCGCGTCCAGCGGCGAGTTCGTCTTCACGTAGGGCTCGTCGAGCGGCTGCCCGTTGACGTAGACCCGACCCTCGTTGTCGCAGCAGGAGACGCGGTCACCCGGCACGGCGATGACCCGCTTGATGAAGTCCTTCTCGCCCGGGCGGCTCAGCCCCACCAGGTCACCCATGGTCCGCCCGAGCCGACCCATGAACCCACCGCCGGAGACCGGCGGGTTCTCCGGCGCCCAGCCTTCGGTGCCCCGGAAAACCACGATCTCCCCGCGGGCCGGCGTCCGCACGTCGTAAACAATCTTGTTGACCAGCACCCGGTCGCCGACGAGGAGCGTGTCCTCCATCGAGCTGGACGGGATGAAGAACGCCTGCAGCAGGAACGTGCGGATCAGCACCGCCAGGCAGAACGCCACCACGAGCAGCAGCGGCAGCTCCTGCCAGAGCGGCATCCCCCGGCGGCCGTCCTCGCCTTCGCTGTCCTCGTCATCGACCCGGCGCACCCGCCGGACCGGCTCGAGGTCACGAGGCGCGGGCAGCGGCTCGACCCGGCGGTGCGAGCCAGTGTCGTATCCGGGCCGGCTATCGAGGCCCGTCCGGCTGTCGTAGCCAGTCCGGCTGTCATAGCCGGGCTCGTTGTCGAAGCCGGTCCGGCTGTCGTAGCCGGTCCGGCTGTCGTACCCCGAGCGGCTGTCGTCGTATCCGGTCCGGCTGTCGAAGCCGGAGCCGCTGTCGAAGCGGGGACGGCTGTCGGTGCGGAGCTCGTACGCGGACTCATCGACCGTGCCCCAGGCCGGCGCGGTGTACCCGGGTGGCGGCGGGGTGTATCCGGGTGGCGGCGGTGGGGCGTATCCCGGCGCCTCGCGGGCGGGTGCGCCGTAACCGGTGCGCTCGACGGTGTCGTCGGTAGTGAAGGACGAGTAGTTCGGCGGCGGGTACTCCGGTATCCCGTCCGCGGACGACGAGTAACCCCCGGACGACGAGTACCCCCCGGACGAGGAGTAGTCGGGCGACGAGTAGTCCGGCGACGAGTAGTCGGGCGGGGCGTAGTCCGGCTGGCGGTAGTCGGAGTAGCGCGGCGGGTAGCTGCTCGACGCGTAGCCGCCCGACGAGTCGGCGTAGAGCGACTCATACGGCCCCGACGAGTCCTCGTAGGGCGCAGGCTCTCCCCCGGCCGAGTGGCGAGCGCTTGGCGGGCCACCGCTACCGGAGTAGCCGGCGTACCCGCCACCGGTCACGTCGCCGGACGTATCGCTGCCGTATCCGCCGTTGTCCAGCCAGGACTCGCCGCCACCGGGGCGGTAGGTCTGTGTGTCGTCGCGGTCTGCGTCGCCGTCCATCACCGGTCAGCCTAGAGGTCGCGCCCAAGTTATGGGACCGCCAGAGCGGCCGAACCGGGCCGAGGGTCAGGTGGTCGCGCGCTCCCGCTTTTCCTTGATCTTGGCAGCCTTGCCGCGCAGGTCACGGAGGTAGTAGAGCTTGGCCCGGCGCACATCGCCCCGGGTCAGGATCTCGATCCGGTCAAGGGCCGGGCTGTTCACCGGGTACGTGCGCTCCACACCCACCCCGAAGCTGATCTTGCGGACGGTGAAC
>JBLNGJ010000536.1:0-3769 GCA_050264675.1 Micromonosporaceae bacterium | reverse complement strand
GGGCCGAGCACGCCACCGGCCAGCCCGGCCTGCGGCCGTGGTCGCGCCTGCCGGTGCTGCACCTGGCCGGTCTGGCCCCGCGGCCGGCGCCGCCGGCCGGCGTGCAGATCGAGACCACCCTGGACGCGGCGGCCTTCCTGGCCGCGTACGGCGCCGATCAGGCCGCCCAGCTCACCCCGGCGCACCTGGCCTCCCCGTACCGCCATCACCTGGTGGCCCGGCTCGACGGCTCGGTGGTCGGCTGCGCCCGGGTCGTGTTCCTGGGCGACACCGCCTGCGTGAACGCGGTGACCGTGCCCGAACCGCACCGCCGACGGGGCATCGGCGCCGCCCTGACCGCCCAGGCCAGCCAGCTCGCCCGCGAGCACACCGACCTGGTGTGGTTGCACTGCACGGACGCCTCCCGCCCGCTCTACGAACGGCTGGGTTTCCACGGTGTCGACGAGCATGTGCAGCTGTGTGACGGTGTGATGGCGTGACGGCACCGCGCCGGGTGACTACGCGGCGACGACCCCGCCGTCGTAGCCCGCCTCGAAGCCGGCCCGCATCCGGTCGCGTACCGCGTGCCACCGCGTGCCACCCAGCAGCTCCTCACCGATCCGGTCATAGGCGGCGAGGGTTCGCCCCGCGAGCGGGATCGACTCGCCGGACTCCCGGGCCAGCAGGTCCCGCCACGCGTCGTGGCATGCGCACACCAGCTCGTTCAGCGCCATCACGGCGTCGTACGACCCGCCAGCGTTGAAGGCGTCCAGCCCCGCCAGCACCAGCGGGCGGCAGCCTTCGCAGGTCTGCGGCGAGACCAGCAACGGATCGGAGAGCCGTCCCCGCCGGGTCGTCTCCGTCCACCTGGACGTACAGGCGGCGTTCCGGTCGGCCTGGCAGGCCGGCCAGCGGGTCTACCCGTCGACCGTGCGCGGCCTGTCTCGACCCACGCCGCTGCTCGGTGTGGTTGCCCTCGCCGAGGACGCCGACGCGGCCGGCCGTCTGGTCGACCGCGTGGTCGAGACGATCGCCGACCCGACGGCGGTGCGGACGTGAGCCGCATCGACGCGTACCTGGACGCGATGGTCGAGGCGCTCGACAGCATCGGTGACGCCCCGTCCAGTGCCGTGCACATCGCCGATGTCGCGCCGTTCTTCATGGACGTGGAGGCGCTCGATCTGGTCGACCGGCTGCGCCGCCTCGACGCCGAAGGCGTCACCGACCGGCAACTGGCCGAGCTCTTCCCCTGCGCCAACGCCATCAAGACGCTGCTCATGGACCTCGTCTGCGGTCTGAAGGTGGCCAATGTGGGCGCGGCCGAGCGGGTGCGGTTCACCGAGCGCATGTTCGACGCGATGCAGGCGGTCGAGTTCGGGGATGTCTTCTGCCGCGACGGCACGCACCGGGTGTGGCCGGCCGAGCAGGCTCAGCACTACGCCGAGACCGCGAGGTGGAGCCCGGTCGACACCGCGGCCGGTGCCGAACTGGCCCGGGCCGCGTTCCGCGCCTCGGCCAGCGGCCAGGCCCTGGTCTGGGCGTTGTACTTCTACGCCTGGACCGACATGGGTTGGGAGGTGCACGGACCCTACGACGTCACGCTGCCCACCGGGCAGCGCCGCGCCCGAGGCGGTGACCGACGACCTCGCCCTGCTGCGACTGGCCTTCGACCCACGGAGCGACGTGCTCAACTAGCCCGGCGCGTCGACCGTCACCCACTGACCGCGCGAGAAGGGTTCGGGTGCGGTTCCGGTGAGCTCCCACACGGCGAGCTCGATGAGCGGGCTGTGCGACACCACCAACGCGTGCCCACCGTCGCCGAGCCGGGCGCAGGTCCAAGCGATGGCCGTGGTCTGCGCGGTGCGCTGCGCGCCGGGACGTCGCGGCCAGCGAGAACTCCGGGCGCACCCCGACCAGGGGTCGTTGCGTGACCTGCGCGCGCTGCTGAGCACGTACGGGGGCGCCCGGCTAGCGGCCGTTCTGGTCTAGCGCTCAGGCGTAGAGCGCGAGGTAGATGGCGACCTGGTGGCAGACGGCGGCGACCAGGGTGGCGGCGTGGAAGACCTCGTGGTGGCCGAAGATGCCCGGCCACGGGTTGGGCCGGCGCAGCGCGTAACAGACCGCGCCCACGCTGTAGCTCAGCCCGCCGGCGACCAGCAACACGAACAAGGCAACGCCGCCGCGGTGCAGCAACTGTGGCAGCACCGCAACCGCCACCCAGCCCAGCGCCACATAGAGCGGCGCGGAGACCAGGCGCGGCGCGTGCGGCCAGGCCAGCTTCATCGCCGCGCCGGCGAGCGCGCCGCCCCAGACCACGGCGAGGATGACCGTCGCGCTGTCCGGCCGCAGCAGCAGGAGGCTAAACGGTGTATAGGTGCCGGCGATGAAGACGAAAATCATGGCGTGGTCGAGCCGGCGCATCACCTGGAAGCCCCGCGGCGTCCACACTCGACGGTGGTAGAGCGCGCTGACGCCGAAGAGGCCGCAGCTGGTCAGGCCGTAGACCACGACGCTGACCAGTGGGGTCAGGCCGGGGCGGGTGGCGGCCACACCGGCGAGCACCACCACGGCGACGGCCGCGACGAAGAACGCGTACGTGTGCAGCCAGCCGCGCAGCCGGGGCTTGCCGAGGTCGTGCGGGCGCACCCGGCCGGGCGTCGTCATCACGGTCACGCCGCTCATTTTATGGTTACGGAGGCGTAAGTTACTACTCAGTAGTGGCCGATCTCACCATCGCCGGTGCGGCCGACGCGCGAGCACAGAACAGTGCCCGATGATGGCACCAGACCCGGGGAAGGGGGCCGCGATGCGGGTGCGACCCGTCGGCGCCGAAGCACTGCTGCTCGAGGTGGACGACCCGACCGCCTGGTTCACCGAGTTGTGTCGCCGACGGGCCGCCGGCGAACTCACCGTGGTCGACATCGTGCCGGGTGCGCGCACCGTGCTCCTCGACGGGCTCGCCGACCCAGCCGGCACGGCCGAGCAGGTGCGCGGGTGGGCACCACCGGACGGACCGTCCCGGCCATCGGGCCCCATAGTGGATATCCCGGTGGTCTACGACGGGCAGGACCTCCCCAGCGTCGCCGCGCGGTGGGGCGTGACCGAGCCAGAGGTGATCGCCCGCCTCGGTGCGACCGAGTTCCGGGTCGACTTCTGCGGCTTCGCCCCCGGCTTCGCCTACCTGTCCGGGTTGCCGGCCGAGTTCAGCGTGCCCCGCCTGCCGACACCGCGGCCGCGGGTGCCGGCCGGCTCGGTCGCCCTCGCCGACACGTACGCCGGCATCTACCCGACCTCCACGCCCGGGGGCTGGCGCCTGATCGGGCGCACCGACGTGGTGCTCTTCGACCCCGACCGCAGCACGCCGGCCCTGCTCACACCGGGCACCCGGGTCCGGTTCGTCGAGCGGCCGGGGGAGCGATCGACGTGATCGACGACGCGCTCTCCTCAGCGGAGGAGACAGCATGATCGAGGTCGTCAAGCCCGGCCTGCTGACCACGGTGCAGGATCTGGGTCGCCCCGGGTACGCCCACCTCGGCGTGGCCCGCTCGGGCGCGCTCGATGCGCCGGCACTTGGCCGAGCCAACCGGCTCGTCGGCAACCCGGCCACGGCGGCCGGCCTCGAGACCACGCTCACCGGGGCGACGCTGCGCCTACACGAGCCGGCCGTGGTCGCGGTGACCGGCGCACCGTGTGAGGTAAGCGCGGATGGGCAACGCGTACCGTTCGGCGCGCCCCTTGAGTTGCCGGCCGGGTGCGAGCTGCAGCTCGGTGCGGCGGAGACCGGCGTACG
>JBLNGJ010000535.1:0-6832 GCA_050264675.1 Micromonosporaceae bacterium | reverse complement strand
CGGGTTGGGTTACACCGACGTGTGGTCGGCTGAGGCGGGCGGCGCTGACGCGTTCACTCCGCTCGCGCTGGCCAGCGTCTGGGGGCCACGGCTGCATCTGGGCACGGCGATCGTCCCGGTGTTCACCCGCGGGCCGGCCACGCTGGCGATGTGCGCGGCGAGCCTCGCCGACGCGGCACCGGGCCGGGTCAGCCTCGGCATCGGTTCCTCGTCGGACATCATCGTGCAGCGGTGGAACGGCATTGCCTTTGACCGGCCGCTGCCGCGGGTCCGCGACACGGTGCGGTTCCTGCGGGCGGCGCTCGCCGGCGAGCGGATCAGCCAGGCCTACGAAACGTTCACTGTGGACGGCTTCCGGCTGCAGACGCCGCCGCACCAGCCGCCGCGGCTGCTCGTCGCGGCGCTGCGCCCCGGCATGCTGCGCCTGGCCGGACGCGAGGCCGACGGCGCGATCCTCAACTGGCTCTCCGCCGCCGACGTGGGCCGGGTCGCACCGTACGTGCTCGCCGGCGGGGCGGAGAAGGAGCTGGTCGCACGCATCTTCGTCGCGCCGCCCTCGACCGACGTGGCCGCGGTCCGTGCGGCGGCCCGGGCCCTTATCGCCACCTACCTCACCGTGCCGGTGTACCGGGCCTTTCATGAGTGGCTGGGGCGCGGGGAGGTGTTGGCGCCGATGTGGCGAGCATGGACGGCCGGCGACCGCCGGGCGGCGGCCGCGGCCATCCCCGATGAGGTGGTCGACGACCTCGTGGTGCACGGTTCACCGCAGCAATGCCGGGAGCACATCGCGCGTTACGTCGCGGCCGGCGTCACCACCCCGGTGCTCGCGCTGCTGCCCGGCGGCGACCCGGTTGAGGTGGTCCGGGCGCTGGCACCGGCCTGACCCAACGCCCGGCCCGACCCAACGCCCGGCCTGACCCAACGCCCGGCCTGACCCAACGCTCAGCCGGTGAGCACCTCGGTGAGGCGGTCGACCATCCAGTGCACCTCGTCCTCGGTGACCACCAGCGGCGGGGCGAGCCGGATGGTGGCGCCGTGGGTGTCCTTGGCCAGCACGCCGGCCGTGGCGAGACGCTCGCTGGCCGTCCGGCCGGTCATCAGCGCCGGGTCGATGTCGATGCCGGCCCACAGGCCGCGCCCGCGCACCGCGGTCAGGCCGTGGCCGACGAGTCCGGCCAGACGGGCATGCAGCACCGCACCGAGCTCGCGGGAGCGTTGCTGGAACTCGCCGGTGCCCATCAGGTCGATGACGGCGTGGCCGACCGCGCAGGCGAGCGGGTTGCCGCCGAACGTGGAGCCGTGCTCGCCGGGGCGAAGTACGCCGAGGATGTCGGCGCGGGAGACGACCGCCGAGACCGGCAGGATGCCGCCGCCGAGCGCCTTGCCGAGCAGGTAGACGTCGGGCACGACGCCCTCGTGGTCGCAGGCGAACGTGGTGCCGGCGCGGCCGAGGCCGGACTGGATCTCGTCGGCGACGAGGAGCACGTTGCGCTCGGTGCAGAGGCGGCGTACGCCGGCGAGGTAACCCTCCGGCGGCACGATGACGCCGGCCTCGCCCTGGATCGGCTCGATGAGCACGGCGGCGGTGGTCTCGTCGACGGCCGCCCGGATCGCTTCGAGGTCGCCGAAGGGCACGACCCGGAAGCCAGGAGTGAAGGGCCCGTAATCGGCCCGCGCGTCCGGATCGGTGGAGAAGCTGATGATGGTGGTGGTGCGGCCGTGGAAGTTCTCCCCGGCGACCACGATGGTGGCCTGGCCGGTCGGGATGCCCTTGATCCGGTACCCCCACTTGCGGGCGACCTTGATCGCGCTCTCGACCGCCTCGGTTCCGCTGTTCATCGGCAGCACCATGTCGGTGCCGCACATCTGCGCGAGCGCGTGGCAGTAGGGCCCGAACTGGTCGTGCAGGAACGCCCGGCTGGTGAGCGTGACCCGGTCGAGCTGCTTGCGGGCGGCGTCGACGATGGCGGGATGGCGGTGGCCGAAGTTGAGCGCCGAGTATCCGGCGAGGCAGTCCAGGTAGCGCCGGCCGTCCACATCGGTGACCCAGGCGCCGTCAGCGTCGGCGATGACGATCGGCAGCGGGTGGTAGTTGTGCGCCGTCCACTTCTCGGCTTCGGCGAGTGCGGCCGCGGTGTGGTTAGTCTGCATGGCTGTCGTCACTTCCCTCTCACCTCCAGCGTGCAACACTTCGGGCCGCCACCGGCCTTGAGTAGTTCGGAAAGGTCCACCGGCACGGGCGTGTAGCCCCGGGCCGATAGTTGCGCCGCTAGGCCCTGCGCCTGTGCCGGCAGCACCACGGAGGTGCCGTCGCTGACGCCGTTGAGACCGAGCACACCGGCGTCGGCCGGGCTGGCGATGATCGCGTCCGGGAAGAGCTGGCGCAGCACCGCCTGGCTGCCGGGGCTGAACGCCTCGGGCAGGTAGGCGATGTCGCCGCGACCGAGCACGAGCAGGGCGGTGTCGAGGTGGTAGTAGCTTGGGTCGACCAGCTGCAGCGTGACGACCGGACGGCCGTAGAGCTCCTGGGCCTCGGCGTGGGCGGCCAGATCGGTGCGGAAGCCGGTGCCGGCGAGCAGCACCGGCCCGCCGCGCAGCTCGGTCTGCAGGAAGTCGCCCTCGCCCTCGTTGACCTGCTTGGCCTCATGGGTGACGTAACCGGCGCGGGCGAACCAGTTCAGGTACGCCGGCGCCTCGGCGGCCCGCTCCGGGTAGCGGAACTGGGCGCTCATCACCACGCCGTTGACCACCGTGGCACCGTTGGCGGCGAAGACCATGTCGGGCAAGCCGGGGATCGGCTCGATCTCGTCGACCTGGTGGCCGAGGCGACGGTAGGTGTCACGCAGCTCGGTCCACTGCCTGATGGCGAGGTCGACATCGACGGGCGCGGCCGGATCCATCCAGGGGTTAATCGCGTAGTCGACCGCGAAGTAGGTGGGTCGGCACATCAGATACTGACGCCGGCTCATCCGTTTCACCTCGTTCTCGGGGCACCTGTGGCCCATCACCGGAGGCCCGGAAACGCCAACTGGCCGGGCCGGAAACTGGCAAGGCGGGCCTCTCGACCCGCCTGCCTCAACGGTAAGCCGGGGCATTTGCCACATCCATGGTTTGATCGTGCGTCGACACGCCGGATGTTGCGCAAAATACGTGCGCCGCAGCGATTCGTTGCGTTGTTGGCCGAAGCAGTGGCGGCCATCACCCTCCGCCCACGGGCGAGCACAAATGAGAGCGGTCATCCTGGTGACCGGGCTCGACCGTCCGCTGGACTCTAGCCGCCTTCGCCGCGCTGGCGCCCCGGCCGTTCGCTGACGCGGCAGAGGTGGGTGAGCAGCGTGGTGCTGATCTCGGCCAGTTGGCGGCGCTGCGCCGGTGAGAGCGGGTCGAGCAGGTGCGTGCGTACGCCCTCGACATGGCCGGGCGCGGCGGCGGCGAGCACCCGGAAGCCCTCGTCGGTGAGCACGGCGATCTGCCCGCGCCGGTCGCCCGGTGCGCTCTCGCGCCGGATCCAACCGCGCTCCTCGAGCCGGGTCGCCGCGTGCGACAGGCTGCTGCGCGACGAGCCGGCGGCGTCGGCGAGCTGGCTCATCCGCAGGCGGCGGCCCTCGGCCTCGGAGAGGCGGACCAGAATTTCGTAGTAGGCGTGCGGCATTCCGGCGTCGCGCTGCAGCTCGCGGTCGAGGGTGTCAAAGAGCAGCCGTACGGCGGCGAGGAAGGCGCGCCAGGCCTGCTGTTCCTCGGCGTCGAGCCAGCGGGTCATGTGAGCCAGGTTACAGTGGAATAGTTGAGCGCTCAATTACGCTGACGAAGCTGTACTCGATGGGAGGCTTCTCTGATGGGCATTCACCGGCTCAACCACGCCGTGCTCTTCGTCGCCGACGTGCAGCGCAGCGTCGCGTTCTACACCGACGTGCTCGGGTTCCGGGTGATCAAAATGACGCCCGACGGCTTCGGCGGCGCGGCGTTCCTGCAAGCGCCCGACTCTACCAACGACCACGACCTCGGCCTGTTCGAGATCGGCTCGGCCGCCGGACCCTCCGGCGCGGGTCGCAGCACGGTCGGCCTCTACCACCTGGCCTGGGAGGTCGACACCCTGGACACCCTGGCGGAGCTGGCCCAGCGGCTCAGCGCGGCGGGCGCGCTGGTCGGCTCGTCCGACCACGGCACCACCAAGAGCCTCTACGGCAAGGATCCGGACGGGCTCGAGTTCGAGATCGTCTGGCTGATCCCGGCCGATCTGCTCGACGAGCCGGCGCTGGCCGCACGCAAGCGGATCGGCCGGCTCGACCTGGCCAAGGAGAAGGAGCGCTACGGCGGGCAGACCCGCGGCGGCGTGGGCATCTCGATTCCTGCCTAACTGACGTTTGTCACTGTCGGCCCTCCCGCCAGCGGCCGGGAACGGGTAGAACCTAAGGTATGCCGGCGTCGCACGCGGCCGTCAAGCACGAGCTGCTCGTGCGCTACCTCGATGCCTGGACGCCGGCGGCGCTGCACGGGCATCGGCGGGTGACCTATGTGGAGGGCCACGCGGACGCGCACGCGCCGGCCGAGTCCTCGGCGGTGGCGGCGCTTCGGGTCTTCGGGGAGTTCGCCGATCTGCTGGACCGCCACCAGCTGACCATGGTGCTCGCCGGTTCCGACCAGACCCGGCTGACCGCCTTGGCGTCCACGTTGGCCGAGGAGTTCGACTCGCCCCTGGGCTTGACGGTGTTCACCGCCGCCGGTGGCTGGGCTTCGGTGTTGCCGGCGCTGCGGGAGACTAAGGCGATCGGCTCGCCGATCTTCGGGTGGTTCGACGGGTACGGTGTGACCGCGCCCCCACCGTTCGCCGCGGTCGCGGCGGTGGCGGCGAACAAGGCCAGCGAGGTGTTGCTGGCGCTGGACCCGGCCGTCTTTCGGGGGCTCTCGCCTCGCGCCGGCGATGCGTTCTTCGGTGGCACCGCCTGGCGCGGCCAGGACGGGAGCTATTCGGGCCTGGTCGGCTGCTACCGCGCGGCGCTGCGCTCGGCCGGGCTGGGCCTGGCCGCCCACGTCGAGCTGGTCGACCGGGACGGTGTGGCCGAACTGCTGCTGTTCGCCACGTCGTCGGAGCGCGCGCTGGAGAAGTTCAAGGACGAGCTCTGGGCGCTGGACGAGTACGCCGGCATCCGCTATCGCGACCCGCTCGACGCCGGGCAGACGCTGCTCGACATCTCGCTGCAGCCCCACCTGGCGCCGCTGCGGCGCTCGCTGCTCGGCCAGATCGTGCACACCGGCAACTCGACCGTGGCGGAGCTGCGCTCGCACACCGTCCGCGAGACCGTCTACCGGGCCGGCGACGTGAACCGGGCTGTTCAGGCGCTGGTCGCAGCCGGTAGCGTGCAACGGCAACCGGCGGCGGGACGGCTGTCGCCGGAGACCGTGCTTCGGCCGGCTGCCGTGGTGGCCGCCGAGGCGGAGGATGCCGACGCCGATGTCGATGAGTAGGGCGTGGCCGGCAGAGGCCTGGCCGGCGCGGCCGTGGCGTGCCGCGGCCGGAAGACTCGACGGCACATCCCCGGTCGAGCTGGCGATCGCCCGCGTGCTGTGGCGGCTGCCGCCGCACTGGCGACTACGCCTGATCGGCCAGCGCCCGGTCTGCGTCGACGGCCAGATCCTCGACCCCGAGTTGCAGATGATGCTGGCGGTGCGCGACCGACGGCGCCTGCCCGCATTCGCCGACACACCCGTGGCGCAGCTGCGCGCGCGTACGGTGGCCGATGCCCGGCTGGCCGGAGGCGTGCCCGCCCGGGTCGGTTCGGTCAGGTCGTTGACCGTTCCGGGTGCCGAAGGGCCGCTGGCGGCGCGGCATTACGCTCCGCCTTCCGCCGGCAGCGGGCCCGGCCGGGCGCCTTCCGCCGGCCGGTCTGGCGCGGCGCGTTTCACCGGCCGATTGCCGTTGGTGCTGTTCTTCCACGGTGGCGGGTTCGTCTTCGGCGACCTCGACACGCACGACGCCCTGTGCCGGCTGCTCTGCCGGCACGCGAACGTGCACGTGGTCTCGGTGGCCTACCGGCTCGCGCCCGAGCACCCATTTCCCGCGCCGATCGAGGACGCCTGGGCGGCATGGCAGTGGGCCAGCGGTAGTGGCGCCGCGTTGCTGGGCGCCGATGTCGTCGCGGTCGCCGGCGACAGCGCGGGTGGGCTGCTCTCGGCCGTGGTGTCCCGTCTCGCCACGCACGCCGACGACGTGGCCGCCCCGGCGCTGCAGTTGTTGTTCTACCCACCCATCGACCGGCTCGGCACGTACCGGTCGCGCGACCTCTTCGGCACCGGCTTCTTCCTCACCGTCGACGAGGTCGACTTCTTCCACGCTCAGTACTTCGGTGAGCTGGCCGAGGATCCGGCCGACGCGCGCCGGCACCCGCTCGCCGCCGCGGACCTGTCCGGCCTGCCGCCGGCGCTGGTGGTGACCGGCGGGTTCGACCCGCTGCGCGACGAGGGCGAGGCGTACGCGGCCGCGCTCGGAGCCGCCGGGGTTCGAGTGACGGTCCGGCGCTTCCCGGGGATGGTCCACGGCTTCGCCAACATGGTCGGGCTGTCGCAAGCCGCCCGGGCGGCGGTGATCGACGTCGCCGTTCAGGCTGGCGCGCTGCTCCGCCGGCTGGCGCTTGCTCGCGCGTCCTCGGCGTCGCCGGAGCCGTCCCACGCCGAACCGGACACGGCGGCGTCACCGTAGGCCGGCGCGCACAGTCCGTGTCGGTGGCGGCGGCGCAGCCCGTGCCGGTGGCGACGCAGCCCGTGCCGGTGGCAGCGCGGGCGTTCCCGGCGACTGGGGGGAATGCCGTACTTGCGCCTTCCGCGCCCGTGCTAT
>JBLNGJ010000534.1:0-7298 GCA_050264675.1 Micromonosporaceae bacterium | reverse complement strand
GATCAGCTCGGAGCCGGCGTACCGCTGGCCCATCATCTCGACCAGCGCTGGCGGGAAGTCCTTCTTCCGCATCAGGTCGAGGGCGAACTCGACGTACTCGTCCATCCCCTCGTCGTAGGAGCGTTGGAACACCCGCTCGCACTTGAGTCCCCGCAAGTGGGCCATGAGCGCCGGGTTGCCGCAGTCGGACTCGGTGAAGCTGAACGCCATGTCGTCGAACTGGAAACCGAGGAACCCGGTGAGCAGCTCCATGTGGTCGCCCGAGGCGTAGTGGGTGTCGGCGTAGATGGAGAAGAACTGCAGCCGCTCAGGCACGTCGGCCTGCACCCGCCGTTCGGCGATCGCCTCGGTCGCGTCCGGCCCGTGGATGTCGGCGAAGTACGAGCGGGCGATGATGTCCACCTGGGACAGGACGCGGCCGATCCCGGTGGTCCGGGCCGGCCGGGCCGTGGGGTTCAGGCGGCGGGCGAGCCGGCCGACCCAGTAGGTGTACTGGCGCTGCTCCTCCTTGGAGTCGCCGGTGACGATGAGGTCGGCACCGTTGCCGTGGGAGGCGGCCAGGCCGAACGAGTTGACCACGCTGAGGTTGCAGGCGTTGCAGAAGGTGGGCCGGCCGTCGGCGAGCGTGCGGTGCCCGGTCATGAGGATGTCGAGCCGGTTGCGCCGCACCACCGGCTCGCGCTGCGGCGCGTCCACGTCGAACGTGGTGACCTCGTTGCCGTCGATCAGCAACAGCTCGCAGTCCGGATCCTCGCGCAGCCGCAACGCGGTGTACGCGCGTTCGATGTTCTCCATGACCGCGCGCGGCATGCCGGCGTGCCGGTTGGTCGCCACCCGCAGCCGGAACGTGCGGCCGTGCACGCGGTGCAGGATCAGGTGTATCGCGCGGACGAACGCGAGCGTGTAGGAACTGTCCTTGCCGCCGCCGTAGGCGACCAGGACCAGGTTGCGCTCCAGCTCCTCGGGGTGGGGCAGGGCGGCCTGCAGGCGGGCGCTACACCGCAGCGCAGCCTCCAGGTTCGCCGGCGGCATCGCCGCCCGTAACTCCAGGAAGGCCTGGTCGCGCCGGTCGACGGACAGGGTCGGGTTCCCGTCGAGCGTTGCCATGCAGTGATCTCCTCCGGCGCGTGGTGGGTGGGGTCGATGACCCGTGGACATCGACATTGAGAAAGAGCACCGACGGCGCCCGGATAGATACACCCGGGCCAGGGCACCTACGCGGATCGGCGTCCGCGGGTTGGGCTCGGTCGCGTTTCTCGAAGCCGGCGAGAGAAACCCGACAGATCTCCGCCTGCTACGCGGCGCGATGGTGCGTATCAAAGGTGGGCCGCATTCTCCTCTCCTTACATGGACCGCGCTCGGTCCGCCCGACCGTCTGGAGAGCCATGGATGAGGAGAAATCCGTTCGTGCCCACGCTGTGGCCGCCCGCCCGCCGGGCGGCACTGCCGTGGTGAGCCGACTACCGGCGCCGGCCGCACCCGTCGAGCCCCCGGCCGCCAGTGGTCTCACGGTCGTGGTGAGCAGCGTGTCGTCGGACTCGCACACGTGGAACTTGGTCTTCCTGCAGCTGGCCCTGGAGGAGCTCGGGCACCGGGTGATCAACCTAGGTAACTGTGTGCCGGACGACCTGCTGGTGTCGGAGTGTCAGCAGATCATGCCTGACCTCGTGGTGATCAGCAGCGTCAACGGGCACGGCTTCTTCGATGGGCTACGGCTGATCCGGCAGGTGCGGGCCTGCCCGGAACTGGCCACCACACCGGTGGTGATCGGCGGCAAGCTCGGCATCGCCGGGCCGGGCGGCAGCCAGAGCCGCGATGAGCTGCGGGCGGCCGGCTTCGACGCCGTCTTCGAGGAGGGCGCCGGCATGGTGGCCTTCCGGTCCTTCACCCGGCAGCTGACGATGAGCGTGAGCAAGTGAGTCTTGAGGTCCAATCGGCCACCTCGTTCGGCGGCTTCGTGGCGCGGGCCCAGCGCACCGGTGACCTCGTGGTCCAGCCGCGCATGGGGGTCAGCGATCCGCGCGCGATGCGGGCCGGGCTGCTGGCCACCAAGCGGGCGATCGCCACGAGTGTGGGCACGATCACGTTGGACAGCTACACCCGGATGGGTGACCACGCCGAGGCGGCCGCCGCCCTCGCCGCCGGCTCCGACCTCAACGGTTACCCGATCGTGGCGCACGATCTGGCCACGACCCGGGCGGTGCTGGCCGGCGTGGCCGGCCCGGATTTTCCGGTGCAGATCCGGCACGGCTCACCCTGCCCCGAGTTGATCTTTGAGGCGCTGATCAGTGCTGGGCTCTCGGCGACCGAGGGCGGCCCGGTCTCCTACTGCCTGCCCTACAGTCGGGTGCCGCTGCCGGACTCGGTGCGCAGCTGGGATCGCTCCTGCGACATCCTCGCCACGCTCGTCGGCACCGGGGCGGAGCCGCACCTGGAGAGCTTCGGCGGCTGCATGATGGGTCAGCTCTGCCCACCCAGCCTGCTGGTCGCGTTGAGCGTGCTGGAGTGCATGTTCTTCTGCCAGCACGGGCTGCGCAGCGTGTCGCTCAGCTATGCCCAGCAGACCAATCCCGACCAGGACCGGGAGGCGGTTCTCGCGCTGCGGCGGTTGGCCGCGGAGCGGATGCCGGGGATCGATACGCATGTAGTTATCTATACATACATGGGCGTCTACCCCCGCACCCCCGGTGGCGCAACCCGGCTGCTGGCCGAGTCGGCCCGACTGGCCATACGCACCGGGGCCGCCCGGCTGATCGTCAAGACGGTGGCCGAGGCGCACCGGATCCCGACGATCGCGGAGAACGTGGCCGCGCTGGAGACGGCCGCCGTGGCGGCGACGGCCGAGCGGCGCAACCCGGTCGTGCTCGCCACCGAGGAGACCGGCATCTACGAGGAGGCGAGTGCGCTCATCGACGCCGTGCTCGAGCTCAGCGACGACCTCGGTCAGGGGCTGGCCAAGGCGTTCGCCCGTGGCTATCTCGACGTGCCGTACTGCCTGCACCCGGACAACGCCGGCAAGGCCCGCAGCTACCTAGACCCGACCGGGCGGCTGTGCTGGTCGCGGACCGGGTCGATGCCGATCCGGGCATCGGCCGGCCCCGGCGGCTCGGTCGAGCTGACCGCATCGGGCTTGCTCGCCTCACTCTCCTACGTGGAGCGCAAGTTCGACAACGCCGGCATCGAAGAACATCGGATCGTGTCGATCTCGGCCAACGGTGGTGCCCAGCGAGAACTCAAGGGAGCGGTATAGATGGCCCAGATCGAGATCGTCCGTCCGGCTGCGAGCGCCCTTCCGCCCGGCACGCGCGAGCACCTCACCTCGCCGGTGACCCGGTCGGTGCTCACCATCCAGCACCGGATGCTCACCGCCGCCCGCGAGTACCTCAGCGGCCAGGGGTTCATCGAGCTGCTGGCGCCGCTCATCGGCCCGGTCACCGACCCCGGCGCCCGCGGCGCCAAGCAGGTCGACGTGGACTACTACGGCCACCGTTACAAGCTGATGACGAGTGCGATCCTCTACAAGCAGGCCTCGCTCACCGCGTTCGACAAGATCTTCTTCATTGCGCCCAACGTGCGCCTGGAGCCGTTAGAGACCGCCTCGACCGACCGGCACCTGGCCGAGTTCCACCAGATCGACGTGGAGGTGGCCGGCGCCGCCCGGGAAGACGTCATGCGCATCATCGAGGGCATGCTCGCGCACATGGTGCGCCAGGTGATCGAGCACCTGCCGGCCGAGCTGGACCGTCTTGGCCGCGACACCAGCGCGTTCGCCGGCCTGCTGGCCGAGCCGTTCGACCGACGTACGCACGCCGACGCGGTCGCCGACCTGCACCAGATGGGGCACGTCCAGAGCCCCGACGCCGAGATCAACTGGGCCGGTGAGGCGATGCTCTCCCGCAAGGCGAGCAAGCCGTTCTTCATCACCGACTACCCCAAGGGCTCGCGCGGCTTCTACGACCGGGAGAGCAAGGAGTTTCCGGGGTTCCTGCGCAACTTCGACCTCATCGCCCCGGAGGGCTGCGGCGAGCTGTGCAGCGGCAGCGAGCGCGAGTCGGACTACGCGACGATCATCGCCCGGATGCGGGAGACCGGAGAGAACCCGGCCAAGTACGGCTGGTACCTGCAGATGCTGCGGGACGGCATCCCGGCCAGCGCGGGCTTCGGCATGGGGCTGGAGCGGGTCACCCGCTACATCGCCGGCCTGGACTCGGTCTGGCAGGCCTGCGCCTACCCGAAGGTGCCCGGAGTGGCCACACCATGAGCACGCTGCGGGCGGATGCGTTCCCCGAACCGGCCGTGCGGGCCCGGGCCCGGCTGGGTTCGGCGAGCGCCTTCCCCGACCCGGCCGAGTACGGGCACGTGCTCTTCGGCGCGGAACCGGTGCCGCTGCACCCGACCGACCCGCTGGACGGGCTGCGCCTGGTGCCGCCGGTCTTCGTGCCGAAGCGGTTCGAGAAGCTCGTCGACCTCGCCCGCGAGCCGGTGTACAAGGACGTCGAGCTCGACACGATCGTCGGCGGCTTCCCGTCGGCGCTACCGATCTACCTCTCCGCGTTCGGCTCCACCCAGGCGGCGAGCCTTGACATCGGGGTGGCCGCCAGCCGGCAGGCCGGCCGGCTCGGCATCCCGATGGTGGTGGGCGAGAACGTCATGCCGGTCAACGGCTACGGCCGCATCGAGGAGGACGCCGAGATGTCGCTGCTGGCCCGGATCGAGGCGTACGCCGAGACGGCCCAGGACGGGCTCGGTGGGGTGGTCGTGCAGCAGAGCACCGAGGACGCCGACGCCGAGGTGTGGAACCTGGTCTACAGCGACCCGAACGTGCAGACCCTGCTGGAGTCGAACCGGCTCGCGTTCGAGCTCAAGGTCGGCCAGGGCGCCAAGCCAGGGCTGGGCGGGATGACCGTGCTCGACAAGGCCGCCGCGGCGCGGCTGGCCGGCGCGTACATGATGGACCCGCTCTTCAGCGGAGGCGACACGGTGCTGCGCTCGAGCAGCCCGGGCACGTTCACCGAGGAGATCCTGCGCCAGCAGATCCGTCTGATGCGCAACAACTATCCGCGGGCCCGGGTCTGGGTGAAGCTGCCGCCGGCGCGGGATGTGCGGGCGGCCGCGTTGACCGCCTGGGACGCCGGCGCGGATGCGGTCACAGTGGACGGTGCCGAGGGCGGCACCGGGTGGGCCCCGTTGGCCTTCCTGCAGCACGTCGGGCTGCCGCTGGGTGAGTGCCTGCGCCGCATCGGTGATCACCCGTCCTGCCTGCTGGTCTCCGGCCGAATGTGGGAAGGGTCCCGGATCGCCAAGTGCCTCGCGCTGGGCGCCAACGCCACCGGGCTCGGCCGAGCCGCGCTGATCGCGGTGGACACCGACGCCGAGAGCGGCCTGATCAACCTCGTCGACTGCATCGCCTTCGAGCTGCGGATGCTCACCAGCGCGCTGGGCAAGTACCACGTCCGCGAACTGGCCCCGGAGGACGTGTGGTCCCCCGACCCGTCCCTCCGCGATCTTGGGTAGTTGCCGGCCCTGGCGTTCAAATCATCCAAGACTGGGGCAAGTCGGCGCGGCTGACTCGGTGCTAGAACCGCCAGGTGGTTGAGTGGTCCGGTGCGCGCGGTGCGCCCTCCGGTGGAAGGGTGGGTAGGGACCGCTATCCGCGTACCGGAGGAGTTCTCGTCATGCCGAACATCAACCCGTTCCTGTGGTTCGACAACCAGGCCGAGGAGGCGGCTGCCCTCTACACGAGCGTCTTCCCGAACTCGAAGGTCATCAACGTGCAGCGCTATCCCGCTGGCGCGCCCGGGCCGGAAGGCTCGGTCATGACGATCGAGTTCGAGCTGGACGGGCAGCCGTTCACCGCGCTCAACGGGGGCCCGCAGCAATTCTCGTTCAACGAGGCCATCTCGTTCTCGGTGAGCTGCCAGGACCAGGACGAGGTCGACACCTACTGGGAGAAGCTCACCGCCGACGGGGGCGAGCCCGGCCCGTGCGGCTGGCTCAAGGACCGGTTCGGCCTCTCCTGGCAGATCGTGCCGCGGGCACTGCCCCGGCTGCTCGCCGACCCGGACCAGGAGAAGGCCAACCGGGTCCTGCAGGCGATGATGCAGATGACCAAGATCGAAATACGGGAGCTCGAGGACGCGGCCCGCGGCTGACCGCCGGGAAGGCCTGTCAAGATCTTGAGCGTAGGCTGGGTGTGAGCCCTCCAGCGGCCTCGCTAGCCTGGGCCGGTGGGCATGACGGGCGAGTACCTCAGGCTGGCACCGCACGAGCTACGGACCGCGATCGCCGATCCGGGCTGGCTCGCCGACCACGCCGACCAGGTGCGCGACGCCGAGTTCGCGCAGGCGCTGCCGTCGGCACAGGCGCGCCACCTCTCCACCGAGAAGGCGTGGCACGTGATCGACTACATCCTCGGCCGGGCCCGGTTTCCGGTGCAGATCGTCTACGGCGAGGAGGATCTGCCCGGCATCGGCGATGACGAGTGGAACTACGGTCCGCCGAGCTACCTGACGCCGGACCGGGTCCGGGTGGCCGCCGAGCTGCTGACCCGGACGAAGTTCGACGACCTCGTGGCCGGGCTCGGGCCGGCCGACATGGAGCGCGAGGAGCGCTATCCGCACTTCTGGGAGGAGTCCGAGTCGCTGGAGTGGGTGCGGGACTGTTTCGAACCGCTGGCGCCGTACTTCGAGGCGGCCGCCGGTGCCGGTGACGCGATCGTAGTCTGGATCGCGTAGGTTGCGGCCACGGATCCGACGCGAGGAAGAAGGCGGCCATGGTGGCGCAACGACCACGAGACCTGCTGCGGGCTGGCATCGTCGCGATGCTCGCGATCGGCCTGGGTACGGCCGCCGCCACCGTCCCGGCCGCCGCCTCGGTTCAGGCGGTGTCGAGTGGCGCCAAGACCGACGCGGATCAACGCAACATCACCTACCGCGAGTGGACCACCGACGCGGACTTCGCCACCGGAGCCGCCAGCGGCGTCGCCGCCGGATCGGGCTCGCTGACCATGGTCAGCGCCGCCGGTACGGCCAGCTACACCGACCCGTACGGCACGACCGGGGCGCACTCGTACGACTTCGCGACGTGGACCTCGCCGACGATCACCGTGGGCTTCGCCGCCACCGAGGCCATCTCCTCGTGGAACGCCGCCACGCCGGGCGGCACGTGGCTGCAGGTGGAGCTGCGGGGCACCACGGAGGCCGGCGCCACGACGAAGTGGTACGTGCTCGGCCGGTGGGCCAGCGGCGACACCGAGATCCACCGGACCTCGGTGCCGACCCAGGGCGACGCCGACGGGT
>JBLNGJ010000533.1:0-12821 GCA_050264675.1 Micromonosporaceae bacterium | reverse complement strand
GATGGTTGTCGCCGCTTCCACGTAACCTGAACGCATGCTGGCACGCTTCTCGTCGCTGGTCGGCCGAACAATCGAACAAGGAAGGCTCGCTGGAGCGCTGAGCGCCGCTCGCCGGGAGCATGGCGGAACGGTTTTTCTGGTCGGCGAGGCCGGCATCGGGAAGTCTCGATTGGCCGTCCACACTGCGGAGGCAGCGGCCGAGTTAGGCATGTTGGTGGTGAGGGGGCGGGTAAGTGAACTTGCACCCGAGGTTCCCTTCCGGCCGATTGCTGAGGTGATCCTCGGGCTCAGCCGGACCAGCGACGCGCCGCGGGCGACCGAGCTGATTCCGTACCGCCGGGCGCTCGGTCGGCTCGTGCCGGACTGGCGGGAGACGCCATCGGAGAACGGCCCCGACGAGGATGACTCACTTGTCGTGCTCGCCGAGGCCGTGCTGCGCCTGACGATTCACGCTGCCCGTGGTCGCGGCTGTCTCGTCGTGCTGGAGGACATCCACTGGGCCGACTCAGAAACGCTCGCCGTGGTCGAGTTCCTTCTGGACAACCTGACCGGGCACCCGGTTCTGCTGCTCGCGACGGTGCGTTGCGAGCCCTGCGCCGCCGTCAACCTCGCCCGCGCCGCCACGAGACGCCTCGGCAGCGGCCTCATCGAGCTCGGCGCCCTCAGCGACGACGACATCGGCCAGCTCGCCGCTGACCGGCTCGATGTTGCCGTCGGCCAGGTTCCACCGGTGGTGCTGACCCGGCTCAGTCAGGGCTGCACCGGCAACCCGTTCCTGGCCGAAGAGATGCTCAACGACATGATTGCCACGGGAGCCCTGGTCCGATCGGGCGGGCGGTGGCAGACGGTGGCCGAGGTTCCCATCCGGCCGCCGACGACGGTCGTGCGCAGCATCGTCCTTCGCGCCGAACGGCTCGGTGAGCCCGCCACGCTGATGCTGCGCACGGCGGCCATGCTGGGGCGCCGGTTTCCGCTCGACGTGCTCCAGCGGGCCACCGGTGTTGACGACCGGACCTTGACCACGCACATTCGGGCGGCGGCCGCGGCGCAGCTGCTTGTCCCCGATGGGGAGGCACCTGACTGGTACTCGTTTCGGCATGCCCTGACGGCCGAGGCGCTGCTGGACGAGCTGCGCCCGGGCGCCCGGGCCGAGCTCGCTCGACACATCGCCGATGTGGTGGAGCAATGTCATCCTGACCGGAGCGGGGCGTGGTGCCAGCTCCTTGCGGAGCTGCGCCTCGCCGCCGGTGACCCGGCGGAAGCCGGTCGACAGCTTCTCGCCGCCGGTCGCCGGGCGCTCGCCGATGGCGCCGCGATCTCGGCGGTGAGCATGCTCGAGCGGGCTCGGACCCTGTTGGCTGATGGCCCCGATGTCGGGGCGTTCGCCGACGTCATGGAGGCGTTGCTCCTCGCTCTGCTTGAGCTCGGCCATATTGACGAGGCGCTTGCCCATGCGAATGTGCTCACCAGTGCGGGCTGCTCGCTGAGCCCGGAACGGCAGGCTGCCTTGCATTGCCACCTCGGATGGGTGGCCGCAATGGCTGGCCGGGTCGAGGACGGTCGGGCTCAGGTGACGGCGGCACGATCACTGATCGAAGATCTTCGCGACGATCGACACACCGCTGCGATCGACGTCGTCGCGGCCTATCTCGCCCTCGACGGTGGTCGGCCGAATGGCCTCGCGTTGGCTGAGGAGTTGGCCAGGCGGGCGGCAGTGGTCGCCGAGCGGGTCCCCCTGCCCACGGTGGCGTGCCAGGCGTGGCTGTTCCTGGGCATCGCGGCGCGGTGGCGGAGCATGGATCAGGCCGGCCGGTGTTTCCGGCGAATGGGTGCGATCGCCGATAAGCATCGCCTGCCGGTGTGGCGCCTGCGAGCCATCGCGTTTCTTGCCGTCAACGACGCCCTCGCCGACGGCCGGATCGACCGTCTGGCCCAGGCCCGAGACGAAGCGCGGCGCGTTGGCGCGGTCGCATTCACGTATGGCCTCGGGGCGAAACTGGCGCTGATGGCGGTGCTGCGCGGAGAGTGGGCACGAGCCGAGGCGCTCGTGGACGAGTGCTGGCCGGCCGGCACTCGCCTGCGTCACGACGACATCGTCCGCTACGCCGCGGTGGCCCGGGCCGCCCTCGGGGCACACCGAGGCCGGCGCGAGGAGATGGAGCAGGCGCTGGCCGATTTTCGGCGCTGGGGTGGCGGCGACTCCTACCACCTGCCGATGATCGTGGGTCTGTGTCAGGCCGTGTGCGCATTACTGGAGGAGGACGCTGACGGCGCTTGCTCGCTGCTGGCCCAGGGAGCCGAGCACGAGGCGAGCAGCCCGGTGCCGCTGCACCTGGGTGGCCGGCACGGGTTGCGGGTGCTGCTGCGCGCGGTTCGCGGCGAGGTCGACCTCGCCCGGTGCCACCGAGCTATGGACGCGCCGCCGAGCCGGGTGCGGTGGAACCGGCAGTTTGTCTTGCTCGCCCAGGCGGTTCTGCTCGGGCGGGCGGGGCGGTCGGATGAGGCGTCGACGGTGGCCGCGCAGGCGCGACGGGTGGCGGCGCCGTTCCCGGTTGCCCGCCATTTGGGTGCGCGGCTGGCCGCCGAGGCGGCGTTGGCCGATGGCTGGGGTGAGCCGGTGGTGTGGCTGCGGGAGGCGGAGGAGTATTTTCACGCCGCTGGCGTGCCGGCCGTGGCGTCGGCGTGTCGGGCGCTGCTGCGCGGTGCCGGTGCTCGGGTCAGTCAGCGCCGCGTCGGCCGGGGCCGGGTACCCGAGCCGCTTCGTCTTGCCGGGGTCACCGCCCGCGAGTTCGACGTGCTTGAACTGGTGCTCGACCGCTGGGGTAACCAGCAGATCGCCCAACGCTTGCACATCTCGCCGCGAACGGTGGAGAAGCATGTGGCGAGCCTGATCCGCAAGACCGGTCAGCCCGACCGCCTTGCCTTGCTGAGGTCCGTCGCGGCCGAACAGAACCTCAGCGCGTGACGCCGATCGCCCCGACACATGAGTGGGAGGAGCTGGTCTCGGCCGCAGTCGCCAGGGCGGTTGAGCCGGTCGACCTGGTGGACGGGGGTGAGCGTGATCGGTCCGGGCTGACTGGGTTCCTGCCGGTCGTCGAGCCGTTTGCCCGGGTGGCGGGCGACCAGCTGGAGGCGGCCGTTGATGATCTCCGGTCCGGTCTCGACCTGGCCTCGGTGCGGTCGGGGTTCGAGCGTTGGTTGGCTCACCGGCTGGTACGCCTGGCCGCCCGGACTCTGGTTCTTGAGCTCAACGTTGCCCGAGTGACCAATGCTCTCCCCGGCGAGAGCCCGACGGCGCGCTTTGACAGCTTCGTTGTCCGGACCGCCAGCCGGCGCGGTCTGACTCAACTCCTGGCTGACTATCCCGTGCTGGCCCGGTTGCTCGGTCAGGCCTGTGGGTATGGCATCGAGGCGTGGGCCGAACTCTGCACCCGTCTCCACCAGGATCGGGCTGACATTGTGGCCCAGCTGCTCGGCGGCGAGGATCCTGGCGTAGCCCAAACGGTGGAGTTCGGACTCGGAGACGGTCACCAGCACGGGCGGGCGGTCGCCGTAGTCTGCTTCGCCAGCGGTGCCCGAGTGGTCTACAAGCCGCGACCGGTCGCCGTGCACAAACACTTCAACGAGATGGTCGCCTGGTTCAACGGCGTGGTTCGAGGCCCAGACCTGCGCACCGTTGCACTTCTGGACCGCCAAGGCTACGGCTGGGCCGAGTTCATCCCCTATGGACAGTGCACAAGCGAGGGCGAGGTTCGCCGCTTCTATCGCCGCCACGGCCGCCTGCTTGCGCTGCTGCGTGTCCTGGCGGGCACCGACTTTCACGCGGAGAACCTCATCGCCCATGGAGAGCACCCGGTGCTCGTCGACCTCGAGACGCTGTTCCACCCTGACCTGGACGGCGGTGCCGCCGACCTCGATCCGGCCCAGCGGGCCTGGGAGTCGTCGGTGCATCGGGTCGGGCTACTGCCCGTGCGTTTACTCGGTGATGAGGCGGTGCTGGACTTCTCGGGGTTGGGCGGTGATGCCGGAGTGCCATCGCCGCTGACGGCGGTGGACTGGGAGAGGGCCGGCACCGACGAGATGAGGTTGGTCCGGCGGCCGACCGCCAGCCGCGGGGCATCGAACCGTCCGGTTCTCGCCGGGGTGGTGGTCGAGCCGAGTGCGTATGGCGACGCCTTGATGGCCGGGTTCCGTGACGGTTACCGGGCGATTGCCGCTGCCCGGACCGATCTGCTCGGCCGGGCCGGGATGCTGGTGCGCTTCGCCGATGATGAGGTACGGGTGGTCGTTCGGCCCACGCAGCTCTACATGACCATGCTAGGCGAGTCGACCCACCCCGATGTCCTACGCGATTCGCGACGCCGGGACGCCCTGCTGGCTGAGCTGGGGAGTAACCCCGCCGGCGATCCCTACCGCGCCCGCCTGATCGACGACGAGATCGCCGACTTGTGGGCTGGTGACGTCCCGTACTTCTGGTCGCGGCCCAGCAGTGTCGACCTGTGGAGCAGCGCCGGTCGGCGCATCGACGGCGTGCTCGGCGAACCCATGCTCGGTCGGGTCTGCGCGGCCATCGACGGGATGGGCGAGACCGACTTCCAGGCACAGGAGTGGGTCATCCGAGCCGCCTTAGCCAGCCGAGCCATTGGTGATGTCCACGCGGTCGAAGACCGTGGAGCGGGTCGTCGGGTGGCCACGTCCAGCTCACCGAGGTCGGTACGCGACCACCTACTCGTCACCGCCCGGGAGATCGCCGACCTGCTGGCGAGCACCGCGTGCCGGGCCGAGGGGCGAACGAACTGGCTGGGTTTGGAGCTGGCCGGCGACCGGTTCTGGCACCTGGCCCCGCTGGGGGCGGCGCTCGGCAATGGCTACTGTGGACCGGCCCTGTTCCTGGCCCAGCTCGGTCGGGTCACCGGCGAAACCCGTTACGCCGAGGAGGCCCGGCGGGTGGTCGCCGGTATTCCGACGTTGCTCGAGCAGTTGGCCGAGCATCCTGATCTGGGCGCGGTCGGCTCGGGCGGATTCGCCGGGCTCGGCGGTATCGCGTACGCGTTGGCACACCTGAGCAGGTGGCTCGACGACAGCGCGATCGCCGGGTGGGTGGCGCCGGCAGTTGACCTCGCGGTCGCGGCCGCCGTTGACGACGTGGAGATCGGTGTGGTGGGTGGGACCGCGGGTGGCCTCGCCACCCTGGTCGCGGTTCATCAGGACACCGGTCTGGCGTCGGCGTGGGCCGGCGCCCAGCAGTGCGCCGATAGACTGCTGGCCCAGCCGACGCCGGCCGAACCGGGGCCTGCGGCCGGCGCGGCCGGCGCCGGATGGGCACTGCTGCGGTTCGCGACCGCCGGCGGCGGCGCCGGCTACGAACAAGCCGGGCTAGCGGCCCTGCGGACCGCTTGGGCTGCGGTGCCGCACGGCCGAGCGTGGTGTCGCGGGCTGACCGGTCTCGCTCTGGCCACGGTGGACAGCCGCGCCGGCGACCGCGATTCCGAGCTGGCCGACCGCGTGGCGAGCGCCGTCCGGCTCGTCGATCAGAGCGGTGCGCTGCCCAACCACAGCCTCTGCCACGGGGAACTGGGTCGGCTCGCCCTGCTGCAGGCAGCCGGCGACGAAGCACAGCCGGTCGCCGAGCTGGCGCAGACGTTGGCTCAAGCCGGCCCGCGCTGTGGCACACCCAACCACGTGCCCAGCCCGGGCCTGCTCACCGGGTTGGCCGGGATCGGGCACGGCGCGCTCCGGCTGGCCTTTCCCAACGATGTCCCGTCGCTGCTCATGCTGCACCCGTCCGGCCGGGCCGCCTGACCGGACGCCTCTATAAAGGTCAATGCGTAAATGTGGGGGCAGCGCCCCCATGTGCGCTCGCCGCCCGGCCTTCAGCCTTGGACCAGGCGTGGACACAGCCGGATCGGCTGCCCCGCTCCACGGGGTCGGGTCATCCGCAGCTACGACTCGATCGACATGCATAGATATGACGGGAGATATATACGCATGAGTGGGGCGCGCGCCGTGCTGGTGCTTGAGGACGGCCGGATGTTCCACGGTGACCCGCTCGGCGCGGCGGGCCGGTCGCTCGGCGAGGTGGTCTTCTGCACCGCGATGACGGGCTACCAAGAGACGCTGACCGATCCCTCCTACCATGGCCAGATTGTCGTGCAGACCGCACCGCACATCGGCAATACCGGATGGAACGACGAGGACGACGAGTCCTCGCGCATCCAGGTCGCCGGCTACGTGGTGCGCGAACCGCTGCGGATGCCGTCGAGTTGGCGGTCCAAGCGGCCGCTCGGCATCGAGCTGGTGCGGCAGGGCGTGGTCGGAATATCGACGGTCGACACCCGCGCGCTTACCCGGCACATCCGGGAACGGGGGGCGATGCGTGCGGGCGTGTTCTCCGGGCTGGATCTATTGAACCCCGAGGCGATGATCGAGGCGGTCCGGGCCAGCCCTTCCATGGTCGGCGCCAGCCTGGCCGGCCAGGTCTCCACGCCGCAGCCGTATGTGGTGCCGGCACGGGGTGAGGCGAGGCTTCGGGTCGCCGCGCTCGATCTGGGCATAAAGGCGAATACTCCGCGCCTGCTGGCGTCGCGTGGCGTCACCACACACGTCCTGCCGGTCGCCAGTTCGCTTGACGACGTGCTCGCGATCGCGCCGCACGGCGTGTTCTTGTCCAACGGCCCGGGCGACCCGGCCACGACAACCGGCGTGGTCGCCCTGACCCGACAACTGTTGGCCCGGCGGATCCCGCTGTTCGGCATCTGCTTCGGCAACGAGATCCTGGGTCTGGCGCTGGGCCGCGACACCTACAAGATGCGGTACGGCCACCGGGGCATGAACGTCCCGGTGATAGACGCCCACGGGCACGTCGCGATCACCTCCCAGAACCACGGGTTTGCCGTGGCCGGTGAGGCCGGCGAACGTTTCGACACCGAGTTCGGTCCGGCGACGGTGACTCATCATTGCCCCAACGACGGGACGGTCGAGGGTTTGCGCTGCCGGGACGTGCCGGCGTTTGCAGTGCAGTTCCATCCGGAAGCCGCTGGGGGCCCGCATGACGCCGAGGCCCTTTTCGACGACTTCGTGGCGCTCATGACGAGTGCCGCCGAGCGGGGTGGCCGGCGAGTCGCGGGTGGAGCCGATTGATGCCACGGCGGACGGACCTTCGGCACGTGATGGTGATCGGGTCGGGCCCCATCGTGATCGGGCAGGCCTGCGAGTTCGACTATTCGGGAACGCAGGCTTGCCGTGTTCTCCGCCAGGAAGGGCTGCGGGTCAGTCTGGTCAACTCCAACCCGGCGACGATCATGACTGATCCTGAGTTCGCCGACGCGACGTACATCGAGCCCATCACGCCGGAGTTCGTGGAGAAGGTGATCGCGGTCGAGCGACCGGATGCGATCCTCCCCACGCTGGGCGGGCAGACGGCGCTCAACGTCGCGGTTGCCCTCCACGATCGCGGGGTCCTCGACCGGTACGGCGTCGAGTTGATCGGCGCGACCGTTGAGGCGATCCGGCGTGGTGAGGACCGCCGCCGGTTCCGGGACGTGGTCGCCTCCGTCGGCGCCGAGACCCCGAGGGGCGTCGTCTGCCACTCGCTGGCTCAGATTCGAGCGTGCCGACGAAGTCTCGGGCTGCCTGTGGTCATCCGACCCTCGTACACCATGGGGGGCCTGGGCTCCGGGATGGCGTACACGGAAGAACAGCTGGAGCGGCTCGGTGCGGCCGGCCTGGCGGAGAGCCCGGTCGGCGAGGTGCTCGTGGAAGAGAGTGTGCTCGGCTGGAAGGAGTTTGAGCTCGAGCTCATGCGCGATCGCAACGACAACGTGGTTGTCGTCTGTTCGATCGAGAACGTGGATCCGATGGGCGTCCACACGGGTGACTCGGTGACGGTCGCGCCCGCGATGACCCTGACCGACCGCGAGTACCAACACATGCGCGATGTTGGTATTGCGGTGCTGCGGGCGGTCGGCGTCGACACCGGAGGCTGCAACATCCAGTTCGCCATCGAGCCGACGACCGGCCGGATGGTGGTCATCGAGATGAACCCGAGGGTGTCCCGGTCCAGCGCGTTGGCCTCGAAGGCGACGGGCTTTCCTATCGCGAAGATCGCCGCCAAGCTGGCTATCGGGTACGCGCTGGATGAGATCCGCAACGACATCACCGGGGAGACACCGGCCAGTTTCGAGCCGGCCCTGGACTATGTCGTGGTCAAGGTGCCGCGGTTCGCCTTCGAGAAGTTCCCCGACGCCGAGGCCATCCTGACCACCACGATGAAGAGCGTCGGGGAGGCCATGGCCATCGGCCGGTGCTTTGCCGAAGCGATGAGCAAGGCGCTGCGCTCGATGGAAACCCGCTCGGCCGGCTTTTGGACCAAGCCGGACCCCGACGGCGCGAACCGGGATGCGACGCTGGCCACACTGCGCGCCGGACACGACGGCCGCCTGTACACAGTAGAACGTGCTCTCCGGCTGGGCGCGAGCACGGCGGAGGTTGCCACCGCATCGGGCATCGACCCGTGGTTCATCGACCAGATCGCCTCCATGGTGGAACTTGGCCAGGAGATCCGTCAGGCTCGTGGGCTGGACCGGGCCCTGCTTCACCGGGCCAAGCGGATGGGCCTGTCCGACCGCCAGATCGCTGCCCTTCGGGCCGACCGGCTGGACGCTCCGGGAGACGGTCCGATCGGCGAAGACGATGTGCGGGCCCTGCGCCATCGGTTGGGTATCCGGCCGGTGTACAAGACGGTGGACACGTGCGCCGCCGAGTTCGCGGCCCGGACGCCGTATCACTACTCAGCCTACGAGACCGACCCGGCCGCCGAGTCCGAGGTGCTGCCGCAGCGTGACCGGCCGAAGGTGCTCATCCTCGGTTCGGGGCCCAACCGGATCGGCCAGGGCATCGAGTTCGACTACTCCTGCGTGCACGCGGCGCTCAGCCTTCGGGCGGCCGGGTACGAGACCGTAATGATCAACTGCAACCCCGAGACGGTCTCGACCGACTATGACACGTCGGATCGGCTCTACTTCGAGCCGCTTACCCTCGAAGACGTCCTCGAGGTGTACCACGCCGAATGCGAGTCCGGCCCGGTGGCCGGTGTCATCGTCCAGCTCGGTGGGCAGACACCGCTCGGCCTGGCCCGGCGGCTGGCCGACGCCGGGGTGCGGATCGTGGGCACCTCGCCAGAGGCGATCCATCTGGCCGAGGACCGCGGGGCCTTCGCCCGGGTGCTCGCCGCGGGCGGCCTGAGGGGGCCGATGTACGGGACGGCCACCGCGTTCGGGCAAGCGAAGTCGGTGGCCGACGAGATTGGCTATCCGGTGCTGGTACGTCCGTCCTACGTCCTGGGCGGCCGGGGCATGGAGATCGTGTATGACGAGGCCTCGTTGGCTACCTACATTGATCGAGCCACTCAGATCTCTCCGGAGCATCCGGTGCTGGTCGATCGACTGCTCGAGGATGCCATTGAGATCGATGTGGATGCGCTGTGCGACGGCATTGAGGTGTACATCGGCGGCATCATGGAGCACGTCGAACAGGCCGGCGTGCACTCCGGCGACTCGGCCTGTGTGCTACCGCCACTGACGCTCGGTGCCGGTGAGCTGAGTGCCATTCGGGCCGCCACCGAAGTGATCGCCACTGGAGTCGGCGCGCACGGTCTGCTCAACGTCCAATATGCGCTCAAAGACGGCACGCTCTACGTGCTGGAGGCCAACCCGCGAGCGAGCCGGACGGTGCCGTTCGTGTCCAAGGCAACGGGCGTGCCACTGGCCAAGGCGGCCGCCCGGATCATGCTCGGCGCCGCGATCGCCCAGCTGCGTGAGGAGGGGATCCTACCCTCCATAGGAGACGGTGCTGACCGGCCCGTCGGCGGGCCGGTTGCGGTCAAGGAGGCGGTGTTTCCGTTCCACCGGTTCCGGACCGTCACTGATCACGGTGTCGACGCCCGGCTGGGCCCGGAGATGAGGTCGACCGGCGAGGTCATGGGGTTCGACACGACGTTCGACGTCGCGTTCGCCAAGGCCCAGTTGGCCGCCGGGTGCGCTCCGCCGACCGCCGGACGCGTGTTTGTCTCGGCGGCGGCGGCGAACCTGTTGCCGATCGTCGGGGCATTGGGTGGGCTCCGGCGGGTCGGACTTGAGATCGAGGCCGAAGGCTGGGCGACCCGGATCCTCGGCACGTTCGACATCGAGGCTCACACCTCGGGTGAGGATGACGTTCGGGGCATCGAACGGCGGATCCGCCGGGGCGAGATCGACCTGGTCATCAGCCTGCCCGCGCGCGATGCCGACCGGACCCTCGACCGAGTTCTCCGTTCGGCGGCGGCCAAGCACGCCATTCCCTATGTGACAACGGTCAACGGCGTGCTCGCCATGACTCGAGCGATCACCGCGAGGAGCACGGCCGACTTCGGCGTGTGCTCCCTCCAGGCGGCCCAGGCCCACGGGTGCCGGGCCTGGGCGTCCGGCGGCGGGTTGGGTTCACCGGTCACCGTTCCGCGGGTCGCGAACGTTTCCGCCGGCACCGACGTCGAGCCCTTGTTGCCAACCCTCATCCTCCACGCATCGGAGTAGGGCCGAGATGAACACCTACCGGCGGACCGCATCTGTCCACTTCGGAGACATCTATGATCAGTAGCCACGTGTATGACCTGATCGCCGATGACATGTTTCTTCGGGTCGCTGGTGTCGGCGGGCTCAGCCGCTTCTTCCTCAAGGTGGAAGGCTTCAACGCGGGAGGGTCGATCAAGCTCAAGACCGCCCGCAGCATCGTGCAGGCGGCGGTGAACTCCGGTATCGATGTCACCCAGACGCGCTTCATCGAGTCCACCTCCGGCAACCTCGGCGTTGCTCTCGCCGTCATCTGCGCTGCGAAGCGGTATCAACTGACCTGTGTTCTGGACCCTAATGCCAACCCGGCCACGGTCGCCATCATGCAGGCACTCGGTGTCGACGTCCACATTGTTCAGGAGCGAGACGTCAATGGCGGGTTCCTCGGCAGCCGGATCGCGTACATCCAGAACCGGCTGGCCAACGAGCCCAACCTGTACTGGCTCAACCAGTATGCCAACCCGGGCAATCCGGCCGCCCACGAACACTGCACCGCGCCCGCGGTGCTCAGCACATTCGGCAAGGTCGATTGCCTGTTCGTCGGGGTCGGCACGGGCGGCACGCTGATGGGCTGCGTGGACTACTTCCGCCGCGAGAGTCCGGCCACGCGTATCGTCGCGGTGGACGCGGTCGGTTCGCTGAATTTCGGCAGATCGCCGTCGCCTCGTCACATTCCGGGGCTGGGCACCAGCCGGCGGCCCGAGATCCTTGACCCCCACGCGCCCGACGAGGTCGTGCTGATCCCCGAGTGGGAGACGGTCCGCGAATGCCGATGGCTGGCCCGAAACACCGGCCTGCTCGCTGGCGGGTCGACCGGCACGGTGATGGCCGCCGTCCGCCGGGTGGAGCCGGAGATTGACAACGACGCGACCGTCGTGGCCATCGCGCCCGATCTGGGCGAGCGCTATCTCACCACGGTCTACAACGACGAGTGGGTGGCCGCGCACGGGCTGGAGCGGCCGGGCGACCTCGACCCGGTAGGAGTTGCCGACACCGCTCAAGAGCTTCGTGGGGGTCAGTGCGATGTCTTCGTTTGAGGTCATTCCGGGCAAGGTTGTCAAGGAGATCCTTGACACGTCGAGGGCGCAGGTCGTTGGCATCGTTGAGGACACCTACCTGCGTCACGACGCCGGCCAGACCGTGAACCCGGACAGCTACTTCCTCCGCTTTCCCGACAAGCCCGATTCACGGATCATCGCGCTGCCGGCGGCGATCGAACTGGCCGGAGCTCGGCTCGCCGGCATCAAATGGGTGTCCAGCTTTCCCGCCAACGTGGCCAACGGCCTGCCCCGAGCCTCGGCGGTTCTGGTGCTCAACGACTATGACACCGGGTACCCGATCGCGTTGCTGGAGGCCGCGAGCATCAGCGCGGCGAGAACGGCCGCCTCCGCGGCGGCCGTGGCGCGAGTCATCGCGCGCGCGGTTCCGGGCGATGGTCGGGTTGGCGTGATCGGCGCCGGGATCATCGCGCGGAGCATCCTGTCGTACCTCGCGGCCACCTCGTATCACGTGGGCGACGCTGTCATCTACGACCTCGACGGCTCGTCGGCGGCGAGCTTGTCCCGGTTCGTCGTCGACGAGCTCGGCATCCCGGCCCGGGTAGCCTCCACGGTGGACGAGGCCCTCGCCCCGGCCACGGTGATCACGGCGACCACCGCGCTCAGACCCCATATCGCCACCCCCATGCGCCCCGGTCAGGTCGCGCTGCACATCTCGCTCCGCGACTTCGAGCCAGCCGTGATCAGCGCCGCGGAGAACTACGTCGACGACGTCGAGCACTGCCTGAAAGCCAACACGTCAACTCACCTGGCCGAGCAGGCGACGGGCGGCCGGGACTTCGTCAACGGGACGGTCGCCGATCTGCTCACCGGGCGGCGCCGGCCCAGCGGCGCCCGTGGCGTGATCTTCTCGCCATTCGGCCTTGGCGTGCTTGACCTGGCCGTCGGACACTTCGTCCTCTCCGCCGCTCGCCAACGAGGTCTCGGTCTGCCGATCGCCGAGTTCTTCGGCGAAACCCGCCGGTGGTGAGCGACATGCGGATCGCGGTGATAGGCGTTGGCCCGCGCGGGCTGTCCGCGTTCGAGCGCATCGTCAGCCACGCCCAACGCGGTGGCCCATCGGTCGAGGTACTGCTGATCGAGCCGGGCCCACTCGGCAGCGGCACGCACGGCACCAACCACCCGGACTACGTCCTGCTGAACACCATCGCGGCGCAGC
>JBLNGJ010000532.1:0-2695 GCA_050264675.1 Micromonosporaceae bacterium | reverse complement strand
CCAGCGACAGGGCGACGTTGCGGTTGTAGCGCTCGGTGCGGGACTGGTAGGCCAGCCCCCACCGCTTCTCGTACAGCACGCCCAGGTCGACCGCTTCGGCCTCGCGCAGCAGCGGCAGCAGCGTGTCGACCGACTGCACCCCCACCGGCTCCGACGTGACCGCCAGCGACGAGTAGAGGACGCCCTCCTCCAGGCACAGCCGCTCGATGCGCTCGTGCGCCTGCTCGCCGGGATACCCGGCGCCGGCGTCGTAGAGGCTGGTGGCGTCCACCAGGTCGTTGTGCACCGTCACGGCGGACATCCGCAACACCGCGTTGGGGGTGGTCAGGAGTGCCCCGGACACCCCGCCGGAGGTGGCGGCCTTGAGCTCGTACGGCGTGCCGAGCGTCTGGGTGGTCAGGGTCTGCGAGGAGTACTGGGTGCCGTCGAGCAGCAGTGCCATGCTCACGTCGCCGCCGGACTGGGCCATGCGCAGTTGCACCTGGTGCCAGCCGCCGTCGAAGACCCGGATGCCGGACGTGGTGGTGTTGATCTCGGAGCCGATCTCCACTCCGGCGGTGTTGCGCCCCGACCAGGCGTCGGCGGTGACGTAGCTATCCGCCGATCCGGTGTAGGGGTAGACCTCGGTGAAGCGGATCAGCACCGAGCCGATGGTCGAGTCGTCGTCGAAGTTGAGCCAACTCTCAGCGGTGGCCAGATCCGCGTCCTCGGGTACCCCGGCGGTCTCGGTGAACGGGGAGCCCTGGAACCAGAAGGACGCGACCAGCTCGCCGGGGGTGTGGTCGGGGATCTGCAGCAGCAGAGCCGGCTCGTTGTCGGCGCCGGCCACCACCGGGTCGCCGGTCACCAGCAACGCGGCCCCGGCCGTGCCGTCCGGTCCACGCTCGCCGAAGGTGACCCGCTTCGGGTACTGCACCGTGGCGGCGCGGGCTCCGACGATCGGGGTGGAGGCGGAGCGGGATCCGGCCAGGTCCTCAAGCGGCCAGTAGGCGACCAGGCCGGTCGACAGCGCCGATGCGGAGGAGGTGAGCGAGCGCAGCGCGGCCGACTTCGCGTCGCCTGGGGACTGCTGCAGGTAGCGCATGATCCCGGCGCACTCGATCAGCACATAGCAGTCGTTCAGTGACTCGTCGGGCCAGCGGACCGGCCACGACTCGACGAAGGCCTCCAGGCGGGTGTGACCGCCGTCGCCCGGGTCCACCTCCACCCAGATCGGGGTGCGGGTGCTCAACTGCCCGAAGTAGGGCGAGGCCGGGTTGCGGCGGCTGAAACGGCCGTCGCGGTTGTCCAGCATCATCCGCGCGGTGGTGGTGGTCACCAGGCCTGAGCCGTCGCGGCGGCCGTCCTCGACCCCGATGCCGTTGCCGCCGTCCCACCGCACGAACTCGGAGATCTCGCTCCACGACCAGGTCGCCGGGTCGGCGGACAGGTCGGCGCCGGGCGCGATCCGGGTCAACAGGGTGAGATTGGTGGTCGGGAAGGTGATCGGGGTACGGGACGCTGAGAGTGGTGTCCGACCGGCCAGCCAGGGCGGGGTCAGAATGGCGGCGGTCAGCGCGCTGACCATGATCACAACTGAGTGTAGGCGACGTAGCACAGCATTGTGGGGGTCGTCGCGGTAAAGGTGGTGCGCACCCGCAGGAACTTCGACACCGCCACCACCGGACCCGACCCGTACGGCCACACCCAGTCGAAGGTCAGGTCGGTCGACCCGGCCGCGATCGGCACCTTGCGGGCGGCGAAGACCCGTGACGCGGTGGTGGTGCCCTCAGCGGTGGCGGTGTAGCCGGTGTTCGACACACCCAACGTCAGCCGGGAATCGGGGGCGTTCGGGTCGAGTTTGACCAGACCCGAGGCCACGTGGGCCGTGACCGTGGCGGCCACGTCGGTCTGGAGCAGCTCGACGGTGCCGATGCCGGCTGGGGCTACGTCGATCGAGTATCCCCAGCCATCAACGCGGATCTGCATATCCGCGGGGGTGGACAGTTGCAGCATGGTCTTCACGCCGTTGGCGACCGCCACCGACGCCTGAGCGGCAGTGGTCGGCATAGGGCCGTTCCAAGCGATGTAGGACAACTCGGGTTCCGCCTTTATCTACCGGCTGCACCGAATGCGGTCTGCACGCTGCCGCCGCCCTCGAACAGGACATAACGTTTGATCCACCGGGCCATGAACGCCTCGAACTCCCCGGCCCCACCCGGCATGACCCGCACCAGCAGCTCCGAGACTCCACCGCCACCGCCGGGGACTGGGGTGCCATTGGGGTAGACGGTGGAGCCCAGCGGCAGTCGGACCGGCTCCGGACCCCGCTCGCCGACCATGGTCCAGCCGCCCGACTCGGCGCCGATGATGCCGCCGTGGGCGTGACCCCCGGCCATCGGGTCGCGGGTGGAGACCCGCACCGTGACCGCGCCGGCCAGCATCCGGTGCAACTCCCGGGCCGTCTCCTGCGCCTTGAGCAGCGCGCTCTGGGCCTCAAGTTTGACCTGGGTGGTCACCGAGTCCGGGATCAGCCCCAGCGCCGCCACGTACTTGTGGGCCTCGGCGCGGTTGAAGCCCATCTGCACCAGCGTGTCCTCGAGCTGGCGGTCCAGCCCGTCGGTGGACTTGCCCGCCTCGGCGGTCTGGATGACCAGGTCCTGGTAGACGCCGACGAGGTCGCGGACGGCTTCGCGGTTGTCCCGGGCCGCCTGAC
>JBLNGJ010000531.1:0-2987 GCA_050264675.1 Micromonosporaceae bacterium | reverse complement strand
GAGGCGGTCCTCGTACGCCTGGCGTAGCCGCACTCGCAGCCGGTCGAAGGGTGCCGCGGCGAGGGCGCGGGCGAGCTGATCGCCGCGCCCCGGCGGGGCCGAGAGCCACAGCTCGCTGACCGCCCCGGTGCCCGGGTCGCGCGCGTCGAGAATGTCGGCGAGGGCGCCGGCGTCGGCGACGACGAAGCTCGAGCCGAGCGTGGGAAAGCGCGGCAGCACCGCCACCACCCGCGCCGGCACCGCCTCGCCGCCACTGACGGCGAGCTCCAGCCGCCCGCCGGGGGCGGCGGCCGCGGTCGCCGGGTCGGTGAGCACGGGCAGCGGCGCGACCGCGGCGCCGTACCCGGCCCGTACCACGGCCTTGGTGCCGGCGAGCTGGTAGGCGACGACCAGCCCTCCATCCACTATGGAGACCTCCGCGTCACCGGAGCCCCAACCGGTCCAGCTGCCTTCGGCCGCGCCGTCGGGACCGGACGGGGCGGCCGCGGAGGCGGCGAAGTGCGGTAGGCCGAGCTCGACCCGTCCGGTCAACGCCGGCACGTCGTTGCCGCCCTCCCCGGTCCGGTGCTGGCGGCGGGTGGCGGCGAAGCTGGACTCGGTGGCGGTCAGGGCGAAGAGCCGGCTCGCGGCGGCCGGCGCGGGCAGCTCACCGATGACCCGGGCGCCAGCGCCGTCCAGGCGCAGCGGGACACCGACGTCGCGACCATCGGCGTCGCGCAGCCAGGCGGTCAGATCGAGATCGGCGGCGTCACCGGCGGCGGGCAACGCGATGACCCGCGTGCCGTCCGGCACGGCGAGGCCAGGGCGGGCCACCGGGCCGGTTTCGATCAGTCGCCGCGCCCGTTCGGCCGAGGCGCCGCCGACCACGGCCGGCCAGTTCCGGATCCGCCCGAGCGCGGCCGGGTCCACGCCGATCAGCTCGGCGGTGATCGTGCTCGACGCGTTGATCCGTACGCCGGCCGAGGTGCGCAGCACCGGGTGGACGGTCACGCCGGGCCCGGTGGCGCGGTAGGCGGCGAGCCCGGCCACGTCGAGTGGTGGCTGCAGGGCCGCACCGGTGCGCACCGATGCGTCCAGCGGCACGGCGAAGCCCGCCTGGTCGGCCGCGCCCTCGCGCAGGGTCGCCCGGTACGCCCCGGCGAAGGCGACGATGCCGGTGGCGGCGGCGAGGAACGCGGCGGTGGCGACCGGGCGCAGTGGCCGCCGGACCGCGCCGAGCAGGCCGAGCTGCGGCGCGACCCAGCGCCGTGGCAACACCCGGGCCGCGGCGGCGGTCAGGCCCGGCCAGACCCGGCCGACCAGCAGCCCGCCGCAGACGACGAAGATGACCGGCAACGCGAGCAGCAGCGGGTCGGTGCGGGTGGCCAGCCCGGCGGCGGTGACTGCGCCCCGGGCCAGGGCGAGCGTGGCCACGAGCGCGCCGACGGCGACGGTGAGGTCGACCGCGCGCCAGGCCAGTCTCGGCTCGCCGCCGGGAGCTGACAGCCCGGTACCCACCGCGAGGGTGGCCGCCACCACCAGCGTCGCCGCGAGCGCGCCGACGAGCAGTGTCGGCGCCGCTGCGAGCAGCGCCGGCCTGGCCGCCGGCCAGCCAGCGGGGTCACGCACCGCCGCGACGACGGCCCCGGCGCCGACGCCGATCGCGGTGCCGACGAGCACTGGCGCGGCCGCGGTGAGCACCGTGAGCAGGCCGGCGCCGGCCCGCCGGGCCCCGCGGCGGCGCAGCAGCCCGACCGCGGCGGCATGGTCGCGGCGTACGCCGATCGCGCCGATCGCGGCGAACCCCAGCAGCAGTGCCATCGCCGCCCCGCCGAGCAGGCCGAAGCGGCGGGTGGACCGGGCCGCCCGGTCGGCTGCGGCGTGCAGCGTCTCGTCCGGTGCCACCAGCGAGAGCCGGGAGTGGTAGAGCTCGATGCCGACCTGCGCGCTGCGGGCGAGATAGGCATCGACGCCGAGCGCGCCGACCCGACCCAGGTCGACCGTGGTGACCCAGGCGTAGGTGCGCTGGAAGACCTCAAGCGACTCCAGCTGCGCAGCCGCGGCGACGCCGTCGGCGAGGAGCAGGGGCGTGTCCGGGCCGGGGTCGAACGAGCCGGTCAGCAGCAACGGGTCGGTGCGTTCGGCCCGACCGACGATGACCAGGCCGAGCGCGGGATCCGGCCGCGGCGCGCCAGCACCGATGACGACCACCTCGCAGCGTTGCGGTGTGCACGTCGCGGGGGCCCGGCCGGAGGTGATGCGGACCGCGCTGAGCAGGTTGTCGGTGGCGCCGTAGAAGTACGAGCCGCCTACGCCGTCGGCGATGCGTCGCGAGAGCATCTGCGCCCGCACGCCGCCGGCGGCGAGGTCGGCGAGCCCGCGCCGGGCGCTCCTGTCCTGCTCGGCCAGCATCGCCGGTGACTCGCGCAGCCCGGAGATCAGGACCACGACCGTGCGCTCACCCGCCGGCAGGTCCTGCAGGCCGTAGCGCAGTGCCTGCGCGGCGACCACCGCCGCGGTGTTGGCGGCGATCATTGGCAGCATGGTGGCCGCGGCGACGCCGAGGCTGATCAGCAGCCACCGCGCCGGCCGGTGCCGCAGGCGGGCCCAGGCGAGGGATGCGATCGCGCGCACGTGGCCTCCGGGGCGTTGACGAGCGTAGCTAACCGGTAAGCTCTCGCGCAGAGGTTAGCATCTAGCTGACCGCGGGAGGGTGGCGGCGGCGTGGCCTCGATCGTCGTCGACGGGCTGGTGGTGCCGATCTCGATCGGCGGGCATCCGGCGCTCGACTTCTGCAACACGCGGGCCGGCCGGAACGGGCCGCGGCCCAAGGAGTACCTGCTCACCCACGCCCACCTGGCGGTGTGGGCCGGGCACACCGGCGTTGTCCCCCACCCGGACGTGGCCGCCCTGCGCCGGGCCGGCCGGGCCGACCCGGTCGGCGCCGAGCAGGTGCTCGCCCGGGCATTGCGGCTGCGGGAGGCGCTCTACCTGGCGCTCACCGGTGC
>JBLNGJ010000530.1:0-3282 GCA_050264675.1 Micromonosporaceae bacterium | reverse complement strand
GTACCGCTGCTCGCTGGGCTTCAACGTGGTCAGCGGCAGCACCTACTACTTCCTCACCGCCGGCCACTGCGGCAAGGTGGCCAACACCTGGTACACGAACGCCAACCACACCACGCTGATCGGGCCAACCATTCAAGCGCACCGGCTCGACGACCGGCACCGACACCGGAACCGTCACCTTCTCCCAGCCCGCTCGCGCGGCGGCCAATGCCTACGGCGTGACCATCTTCTGATCCCCAGCTTTCCCGATCGCCGGGGGCGGGCCGGTGCCCGCCCCCGACTGATGCCGAGGCCGCGGTCGTCCTCTTCGGACTGATGGGTTCGGGCGCGGCGTCCACGCCCGCTGATCGGGACCGCTAGGGTGGGGGAAACAGCCTGTTCACGATCAAGGAGTATCTCGTGGCCTCTATTCTCAACCCGTACATCAGCTTCGCCGGCAGCGCCCGCCAGGCCATGGAGTTCTACCAGCGCATCTTCGGGGGCTCGCTGACGGTGAACACGTTCGGGGAGTACGGCACCGACGACCCAGCCATCGCCGACCAGATCATGCACAGCATGTTGGTGACGGACCGTGGCTTCACGATCATGGCCTCGGACACGCCACCGGGAATGCAGCACAACCCCGGTGACAACATCTCGATCAGCCTGAGCGGCGAAGAAGCCGATGACCTGCATCGTTACTGGGACGAGCTCTCCGCCGGTGGCACCGTCACCGTGCCGATGGCCAAGCAGATGTGGGGCGACGAGTTCGGCTCCTGCGTCGACCAGTTCGGCATTCCGTGGCTGGTCAACATCACCCAGCCCCAGTCCTGATCGTCGGTGCCAGGGGCGCGGCATGAAGGAGACTCCCGACGAGCTGGGCGTGCTGCAGCGCCTGCTGGATGAGTCGATCGGGTCGGCCGGAGCACACCTCGTCGACATCGTCACGCCGCCCCGCCGGCTCTCGGCGCGCCAGCTGGTGGCCGCCCTGACCGGCATGAAGGTGCTGGTCGTGGCGACGGTCACCGCGGCCGGTGAGCCCCGCACGAGCTGCGTCGACGGTCATTTCCTGAACGGGACCTGGGTCTTCAGCACGGCCGGCTCGGCCCACAAAGCCAGGCATCTGAAGGCCCGGCCGGCCGTGAGCGCCACCCATGCCGACGGCGAGCGCCTGGCCGTGTTCACCCACGGTCAGGCCGAGTACATCGCCGCCGACAACCCGGCGTTTGCGCCGTTCGACGAACACTTCACCGCGCATTACGGCTCGTCGCCGCGGGAGTGGTGCCCCGATCCCGTCTTCCTCCGCGTCCGTCCTACCTGGATGATCGGGTTCGCGATGAACGCGAGCGAGTTCCCCGAGTCCTAGACCCTTTCGCGGACGGGGTGAGCGGGTGGACGTGCGGCTGCGGCCCATGCGATCGGCGGACTGGCCGGCCGTGCACTCGTGGGCCCGGCTGGAGCAGGCCTGCCGGTTCCAGGCCTGGGGCCCGAACACACCGGGCCAGACCGAAGCCTTCGTCGCTCAAGCCGTGCAGGCCTGGTCGTCCTCGCCCCAGCACCGCTTCGTCTATGCCGTGCTGGTGGACGGCGCCGTGCTGGGCGTGGGCGAGCTGAACATCCGCGACGCCACCCACCGGCAGGGCGAGATCGGCTATACGACGCACCCCGACCGATGGGGTCGGGGCATCGCCACGATGGCCGCCCGGCAACTGCTCGCCATCGGCTTCGACGAGCTCGGACTGCATCGCATCTTCGCCACGTGTGATCCCCGCAACGTGGCGTCGGCGCGGGTGCTCGACCGGATCGGTCTTACCCACGAAGGCCGACTGCGTGAGGTCAGGCTCATCCGGGACGGCTGGCGTGACTCCGACATCTTCAGCATCCTTCGCAGCGAATGGTCGGCAGCGCCACGGTAGCGAAATGTTGGAGCGCGACGTCGCCGGACGCGTGGCGTGGGTTGGCGTGGGCTGGGTTGGCGGTGGGCAGTTTCCAGGATCCGGCCCGTCTCCGTCACTCGCCGGGGGCACTTTTCAGGAATCTGCCCTACCCGGTAGTCCATAAGGGAGCGTCCAAAGGCGCTTGCTGCGTGAGGATTTCGGTGCTATGACTCGTACGAGTTCGGACGCGGCGGGGTTATGGTCGGTCGGAATGCTGGCCGGCGCGGACGCGGACCTGGACTCCATGCCCGACACGGCCCGGCTGGCCGAGTTGCGGGCGTTGTGGCCGGCGGTGCGCGCGGCCCAGGCCCAGATCGCCCGCCGCATCGGCGCCGTGCACGGGCGCGGCGCCGCCGTGGCCGACGGGTCGATCTCGACCCAGGCCTGGCTGCGGATGCGGCTACACCTCGACCGCGGCCCGGCCTCACGGCTGGTCAAGACCGGCACGCGGCTCGACGACCTGCCCGACACCGCCGCCGCCCTGGCATCAGGGGAGATCGGGCCTACTCGAAATGCCAGTCGAGCATGACCGACGGGCCCCGGTCGGTTCCGCCGGCCGCCTGGTAGGCCTTCAGCGCCGCAGCGTTGTCGGCGTCGGTGAGCACCCACATGCCGTAGCACCCGTTGTTCCGGGCTCGCCGGGCCAGCGCGTCCACCAGCGCCCGCCCGATCCCCTGGCTGCGGTACGGGTCGTCGACGCCCAGCTCGTAGAGGAACATCTCGGTGCCCTTGTCCGGATGGGTCAGCTCCACGCCGGAGACGAAGCCGGCCGGCACCCCGTCGACGTACGCGATGCACAGGTGGTGTTCGGGCTGGGTCAGGAACCGCTGCGTCCACAGTAGGCGCGTCGGGTGGTCGAAGAGGTGGCTCGCGGCCGCGACGGCCGCCTCGTCCGCGGCGGTCATCCAGCGAAGGTCCATGCGTCCAGTCTGGCGTAAGGGCTACCAGCAGCGCGGCCGGCCACTCAGCCCGCTCGCCCCGCTCCCGCCGGTCCGGTGCCGTCGACCGGCTCGGTGCTGGCCAGGGTGACCCGTCGCAGCACGTCCGGCCGGTTCCGCGACATGGTGGCCGCGACACCGACGGCCCAGGCCGCCGCGGCGGCGACCACGACCGGACCGACCAGAAGGAGGTTCAGCAGGGCGATGCTGACCGTCGCGGCAATCACCAACAGTTGCAGCAGGTGCCGCCGATTCCGCCCGCGCAGGTCGAAGCCGCGGATGCCGGCGAGGTAGGTCGCCAAGCCGATCGTGACGAGCCAGACGGCGGCCGCCGGTGGGGACTCCTGCAGGGCCAGGCCGCCGCCGGCCGCGATGAGGAGCAGAGCGAACGTGGGCGGAAGGTAGCCGGCGGCGTATATCCCGTACGC
>JBLNGJ010000529.1:0-2622 GCA_050264675.1 Micromonosporaceae bacterium | reverse complement strand
CTGGCAGGTGTGGGTGTCGAAGCCGGTGGCGGCGGCGAGGTCGACGGCGGCTAGCAGAACCTGATGCTCGACGGTGAACCAGCGCAGCGCCTGCGCGTGGTCGCCGGGCTGTTCTGGGGTGACCCCGGCGCGGGCGGGGGCGAGCGGGATCGGGTCGCGGCCCGGGTCCAGCAGCCGGGTGGCGGGAAGGACGGTGTGTAGGTAGTGGTCGAGGATCCGGCCGGTCGCGGCGTGACGCTGCTGGTCGGTGTCGATGGTCTCGGCGAGGTGGGTGGCGTAGCCGCGCAGCAGGTCGTGAAGGATGTACCGGCCGGGCCGATGCTCGGCGAGCAGGCTGGCAGCGGTCAGTTCGGCCAGCAACGGCCTTGCCTCGGACGGGGTCAGGGCGGCGAGGCTGGCCGCGGCCGCGGCCGAGATGTCGGGCCCGGGGTGCAGGCCCAGCAAGCGGAACAGCCGCTGTGCAGGTGGGCTGACAGCGGTGTAGGACCAGGAGAACACCGCCCGCGGGTCGGTGGTCGGGTCGTCCGTGGCCAGGGCATCGAGGCGGGTACCGGTGTCGTGCAGTTGGTCGGCCAGGGCGGCCAGGGACAGCTGGGGATGGGTGGCGGCGCGGGCAGCGACCAGGGCCAACGCCAGCGGTAGGTAGGCGCAGAGGCTGATCAGGGTCGCGACCGCGTCGGGTTCGGCGGCGATTCTGCGCGAGCCGAGGCGCTGGGTGAGCAGGTCGCGAGCCTCGTCGGGGGTGAGCAGGTCTAGCCGCAGGCTGTGGGCGGCGGTGGCCACGATGAGGCCGGCGAGTTGGTTGCGGCTGGTGACCAGGACCAGGCAGTGGGGTGCGCCGGGCAGCAGCGGACGGACCTGGGTGGCATCGCGGGCGTTGTCCAGCACGATCAGCATCTGCTTGTCCGCCAGCACCGTTCGGTACAGGCCGGCCTGGGCGTCCGGGTCGGTGGGGATACGTTCGGCCGGTACGCCCAGCGCGGCAAGGAAACCCCGTATCGCGGAGGCCGGATCGACCATCGCGCCATCCGGGTCGAAGCCGCGCAGGTTGATATACAGCTGCCCGTCCGGGAACCTCCTTGCTGCCCGGTGTGCCCAGTGCACGGCCAGCGCGGTCTTGCCCACTCCCGCGGTGCCGGCGATCGCGGAGATCACCACAGTGGCCCCCTCGTTGCCGAGCGTGGAAGCCAGGGCGTCGAGCCGGGCCAACTGGTCGGCGCGGCCGGCGAACCCGCGCACATCCACGGGTAACTGCCTAGGCACCGCAGTGGCGGCCAGCACCCTGCTTTCGGCCGGTGCCGCGAGCGGGGTCGGGGGCGGTTCGCGGCGCAGGATCGCCTGATATACCGCCCGCAGCTGCGGCCCGGGCCGCTCAGCCAACTCCTCGTCGAGGCGCTGCCGGATGGCCGCGTAGCAGTTCAGTGCCTCGGTGCGGCGGCCAGCGGCGTACAGGGCCTGCATCAACACCGCCGGCAGCGACTCCACCAGTGGGTACCGGACGATCAACGCGTCGAGCCGACTGAGGACCGCAACCGGATGACCGGCGTCAATCTCGGCCAGTGCCCAGCTGATCACCACCTCGCGGTACTCGTCGTACCAGGCCTGCCGGGTCCGCTCGATCCACTCCCCGGCCAGACCCGCCAGCGGCTCCCCGCGCCACAGGCCGACCGCTTCCCGCCACCGCGCCAGCCGGTCAACCCCCGCCCGGCCGAGGTCCCCGGCCTCGGCGGCCAGCCGACGCAACCGGTGTATGTCCACCAGGTCTGTATCGACGTCGAGAACATAGCCGCCGCGGTGACGCACGGTCACCGTCGCCCGCGCGGCCGCATCGACTCGCGCGAGCAGGCTGCGCAGGTTGGTGACGTGGGTCTGCGCGGTCCGCAGCGCCCGCAGCGGTGGCGCGGGCCCCCACACCCGGTCAACCAGCGTCTCGTGCGTCACCAGTCGCCCGGCGTCGGCCGCCAACGCCGCCAACACCGCACACCGCTGCGGCGGCCCCACATCGACACTGTTGCCACCCGCATCGATCTGCACCGACCCCAAGACCCGTACCAGCATCGACACCCACCCCAGGGACATTGTTGCCCATAAGCATTGGCCGTTGACAATGCGTTGACACAACGACGACGTTCGTCTTTCAAACTCGGGTTGATCACGACAGTCGACCTCACTCCCCGCCGGCTGGTAGCGGGATAGAACGGGCAGTACGCAACTGAATCGGGAGGTCAGATTCAGCCGTATCATTCACATCCCTCGATCAAGAGGGGACACGGGTCAGGGGTTGCCTGACGAAGGAGGAGGTGATGGCGAATGCGACGATTGCGCCAGTCGGTAGTCGGTGCCGCGGTCGTGTTGGCGCTGCTGGGCGTCACATCCAGTCCGGCCGAAGCCACCGCGGTTACCAACACGTACCTGAGCTGTGACTCAGGCGGCTCGGAGGCCATGTGCTTCATGTCCTGGACCGGCGGCACGCTGCCGTTCACGATCAGTTGGCTCTTCGACCAAGGCCTCGGATACGAGCCCTGGCCGGAGTCTGACAATGCACAGGCGCTATGGCGAACTTGCTGGGCAAATCACACGTACAGGGTGAAAGTGACTGTAACGGACGTGCACGGGCACGGT
>JBLNGJ010000528.1:0-7116 GCA_050264675.1 Micromonosporaceae bacterium | reverse complement strand
GTCCAGGTCGACGAGCTGCCGCTGACCGAGGCCGAGCTGGACGCGAACCCGGCGCCGGTCGGGGCGGCCTCGTGACCGGCGCGCTCGGCGGCGCGCTGCCGCTCGTACCCTTCGCCCTCGCGCTCATCGGTTTCCTGCTCCGTCCGGCCGCCCGCCGGGCCGCCGCCGTCCTCGGCATCACCGGCGCCGCAGCCGCGCTCGCCATCGCCGTCACGCTCGTCGCCCGCGTGCACGGCCTGGTGCAGGCCAGCCGCCAGGTGGTCGACGTGGGCGGGCTGGTGGTCACCTTCACGGTGCGGCTGAACTCGGCCGCCGCCCTGGTCGCGGTCGCGGTCGGCGCGGTCGCCCTGGCCGTGCAGGTCTACTCGGTGGCCTACCTGCACGACGACGACCGGTACGCGCCCTACGCCGCCCAGGTCGGCCTGTTCACCGCGGCGATGCTGCTCGTGGTCGTCGCCGGTGACCTGGTCATGCTGCTGGTCGGCTGGGAGGTCATGGGCATCTGCTCCTACCTGCTCATCGGCCACGACCGCCGGCTCGCCGAGGCACCGGCGGCCGCGGTCAAGGCGTTCCTGGTCACCCGCGTCGGTGACGTCGGCTTCCTGCTCGCCATCGCGATGCTGGGGGTACGGGCGGGCAGCTTCCAGTTCGACGACGTGCTGCGTCCGGGCCTGCTCAGCCCGACCGACACCACTGTGGTCTGCCTGCTGCTGCTGGCCGGGGTGGCCGGCAAGAGCGCCCAGTTCCCGCTGCACACCTGGCTGCCCGACGCGATGGCCGGCCCGACGCCGATCAGCGCCCTGATCCACGCGGCCACCATGGTCGCGGCCGGTGTGTACGTGGTGACCCGCCTGTTCCCGCTCTTCGCCGCGTCGCCGACGGCGCTGAACGTGCTCGGCGTCATGGCCGCGGTGACAATGCTGCTCGGTGCTCTCGCCGCGACCGCCCAGGACGACATCAAACGGGTGCTCGCCTGGTCGACCGTCTCCCAGGTCGCCTACATGGCCGGCGCACTCGCCGTGGGCGCACCCGCGCCGGCGCTGTTCCACCTGCTCACCCACGCCGGGTTCAAGGCGCTGCTGTTCCTCGCCGCCGGCTCGGTCATCCACGCCGTCGGCACGAACCTGATGTCGCAGATGGGGGGCGTGCGCCGCGGCATGCCGGTCACGTTCTGGTCGATGACGATCGGGCTCGGCGCGCTGGTCGGCCTGCCGCCGCTGTCGGGCTTCTGGAGCAAGGACGAGATCCTGCACGTGGCCGTGGACGGTGCCGGCTGGCGGGCCACGATGGTCTACCTGGCCGGACTGGCGACCGTGTTCATCACCGCCGCCTACGCCACCCGGCTGTGGCTGCGCACGTTCTTCGGCGCGCCCCGCACCATGACCGCGGCCCACCCGCACGAGCCGCCTCGGGTCATGGCCTGGCCGGTCATGCTGCTGGTGGTGCCCTCGGCCCTGCTCGGCTTCGCCGCGCTGGTGCCCGGCTTCCCGGCCGCCCTCGGCGCGAGCGAGGGCGAGACGTTCTCGCTCGGGCCGCAGGTGCTCGCGCCGCTCGCCTCGGCCGCGCTCGGCGTCACCGGCGCCTGGTGGGCCTGGCGGAGCCGACCGGAGGCCGACCCGGCCCGGGTGCTCGGCCCGCTGCGGCCCGTCTTCGCCAACGCCTTCTACCTGGACGCGGTGCAGCGCGCCCTGGTCGTGTGGCCCACCGTGGCGCTCGCCCGGGTGGTCCGCCGGGCCGACGAGTCACTTGTGGACGGAGCCGTCGAGGCGACCGGACGTGGCACGCTCGGTCTCGGCGGGGCGGTCGCCCGGCTGCACCGGGCCGGCCTGCCCCGGGCGGTTTCGGCGGTGCTCGGCGGGGCCGTTCTGCTCGGCCTGGCCGCGGCGTTGTTGGGTGGTCGGCTATGAGTAAGGTCGTGGCGCAGGAGTTGTTGGTGCTCACGCTGGCGGCGCCGGCCCTGGGTGCCCTCATCGCGGTGGCGCTGCCAGCCCGGATCGACCGCACCGCCCGGGTCACGGGCACCGTCTTCGCCTGGCTCGCCTTCGTGGCCAGCGCGTTGCTGGCGCTGGACCGCAGCGGTCCGCTCGCGCCCTCCGGCCGGCTCGCCATCGCCCCCTGGCACGAGATCAACTGGCCCTGGGCGCCCGGGCTCAACCTCACCTTCCACATCGGAGTCGACGGCATCTCGTTCCCGCTGGTGCTACTGACCACGCTGCTCACCGCGGTCTGCGCGAGCTATACCTGCGTCAAGGTGCCATCGTTTGCCGGCGGGGGGCCGGGCGGCGGGCGGCTGCTGGTGGCGTTGCTGCTCGTCATCGAGGTCGGCATCGTCGGCGTCTTCCTCGCCCTCGACCTGGTGCTCTTCTTCGTCTTCTTCGAGGTCGTGCTGCTGCCGATGTACGCGGTGATCGCCGGCTGGGGTGGCCCGGCCCGGCGGCACGCGGCCCGCAAGTTCGTGCTCTACACCCTCTTCGGCTCGGTGCTGCTGCTCGTGGGTGTCTTCACCGTGGTCGCCGCGACCGGCACTGCCGACCTGGTCGCGCTCACCTCCGGCACCGGCGCACAGATGGCCCGGGGCACCCAGCTCGCCGCGTTCGTCCTCTTCGCGGTGGCATTTGCGGTGAAGAGTCCACTATGGCCGCTGCACACCTGGCTGCCTGACGCCCATACCGAGGCGCCGACCGTCGGCTCGGTCATCCTGGCCGGGGTGCTGCTGAAGATGGGCACATACGGGTTGCTGCGGGTCGGCGTCGGGGTGGCGCCCGACGCGGCGGCCCGGGTGGCCCCGGTGCTCGGTGTGCTGGCGGTGGCGGCCATCGTCGTCGGAGGGCTGGTTTGCCTGGCTCAGGACGAGCTGAAGCGGCTCATCGCGTACTCCTCGGTCGGTCACATGGGTTTCGTGCTGCTCGGCATCGCCACGCTTACCGCGACCGGCTTCCAGGCCGCCCTGATCGGCAACATCGCCCACGGCGTCATCACCGGCCTGCTCTTCTTCCTGGCCGGCGCGGTCAAGGACCGGGCCCACACCGGTGCGCTGGCCGAGCTCGGTGGGCTGCGAGAGGTGGCGCCGGGCCTGGCCGGCGTGCTGGGCTACGCCGCGATCGCCTCGCTCGGGCTGCCCGGCCTGGCCGGGTTCTGGGGCGAGGCGTTCGCGATCTTCGCCGCGTTCGGCCGGCACGAGACACTGTGGACGGTGTTGGGGGTGATCGCCGCGGTCGGGGCGGCGCTGGCCGCCGCGTACTTCCTGCGCCTGCTGCGTCAGGTGACCCACGGCCCGGCCACCCCGATCGTTGCCGGCCTCCCTTCGCCCCGGTTGGCCGGCATCGAGCTGGTCTCCTGGGCACCGCTGGTGTTGCTCGCGCTCGCCCTCGGCCTGGCCCCGGCGCTCGTGCTGGGCCTGTCGGCCGATCCGGTCGCCGCGCTGACGGGGGTGTTGGCCAGTGTCCGTTGACCATGTCGCGTTGCTGCCCGCGTACTGCGCGGCCGGCACCGCCGTGCTCGCCTTCCTGGTCGATCTCGTCGCGCCCGGGCGGCGCCTGCCGGTGCTCACCGCCACCATGCTCGGTGCGGCCGTCACCGGCGTGGCCGCCTGGTGGGCGTACCGCGGCACCGCCAGGGCCACCTTCTGCGTCGCCGACGCCTGCTCGTACTACTGGAACCCGCTCGCCGTCCTGGTCGCCATCGCGGTGGCGGCCGCGACGTTCGGCGTGCTCGCGCTCTCGGTGCCGCTGCTGCGGGCCCGCGAGGTGCCGGCCGGTGAGTACTGCTTCCTGCTCGCCTGCTCGATGACCGGCGGTGTGGTGCTCGGTGCCTCCGGCGACCTGGTCACGCTGGTGGTGGCGCTGGAGACGCTGACGCTGCCGCTCTACGTCCTGGTCGGGCTGCGTCGGCGCACGGTCGCCTCGGCCGAGGCGGCGGTGACGTTCTTCATCGTCTCGGTGATCTCCACCGCGGTGACCCTGCTCGGGGCGGCGTTGCTCTACGGGGCCACCGGCACGGTGCACCTGGCCGGGCTGCGGGCGGCCCTGGCCGCCTCGGCGGACGGCTCGGCTTCCTCGGGCGCGGCGCCGATCGTGGGCGCCGCGGTCGTGCTTGTGCTGGTCGGCCTGGCCTTCAAGGTGGCCGCGGTGCCGTTCCATGCCTGGGCGCCGGCCACCTACGACGGGGCGCCGCTGCCGGTGGCGGCCTATCTCTCCACCGCCTCCAAGCTCGGCGGCGTGGTGTCGCTCCTGCTGGTCGCGGTCGGTGCGCTGGGTCCGATGCTCGACCTGGCCGGGCCGGCATTGGCCGTGCTCGCGGTGCTGACCATGACGGTGGGCAACCTGGTGGCTCTACGCCAGCGCCGGATGGTGCGCCTGCTCGCCTGGTCGTCGGTCGCCCAGGCGGGTTACATCCTGGCGCCGCTGGGTGCGTTCGCGCTGGCCCCGGGTCGGGTCGAGGACGCCGTCGTGGCCGCGGTGACCGCCGTCCTCGCGTACACGGTCTTCTACCTGATCATGGAACTCGGTGCCTTCGGGGCGGTCGTCGCCCTGCGCGGTTCGGCCGACGGTGGCGAGATCAACGACTACCGTGGCGCGGCCCGCCGTCGGCCCTGGGTGACCACGGCTTTCGTGCTCGCCCTGGCCGGGCTGGCCGGGCTGCCGCCGGGCCTGGCCGGGCTCTTCGCCAAGGTGGCCGTGGTGCGCTCCCTGCTGGACGGTGCGGCTGGCTGGCTCGCCGTGGTCGTCGCGCTCAACGCGGTGGTCGGGCTGGCCTACTACGTACGGGTGGCCGCGGTGCTCTTCCAGCCGGCCGGCTCCGGCATGGCGACCGGCCCCGGTATGGCGACCGGCCGGGGCGCGTCGGCCGAGCCGGACGGTGCCAGCGCGGTGCCGGGTGCCGGAGCGGTGCCGGGTGCCGGAGCGGTGTCGGGTGTCGGTGCGGTGTCGAGCGGTGCGGGGCGGGTCCGGCTACCGGTCGCGGTGGGCGCCGTTGTGGCCGCGGTCACCCTGCTCGCGCTGGTGGTCGGGTTCGCGCCGCAACTTGTGCTCGACGCCGCGAGCGCCGCCGCCCGGTAGACCCCACGCGGTACCCTCGGGAAGACGGCCGCCCGGATCGGCGTTGGGTCTTGTGCGTTGGTTCGCGCAGTTCTGCGCGCGCGAGAAGGTGAGGCTTTCGTGCATCGGCACCATAACGGACTCAGGACTGCCGTCCTGCTCGGTCTGCTGACTTCGCTCATCCTGCTGGTCGGGTACTGGCTCGGCGGCAGCACCGGTCTGGTCATCGCGGTGTTCCTGTCGCTCGCGATGAACGCCGCCACTTACTTCTGGTCCGACAAGATCGCGCTACGGGCGATGGGTGCCCGCCCAGTGACCGAGGCCGAGGCGCCTGAGTTCTACTCGATCGTCCGCGACCTCTCCACCCAGGCCCGCCAACCCATGCCGCGGCTGTTCATCTCCCCGACCCCGCAGCCGAACGCCTTCGCCACCGGCCGCAACCCGTCCAACGCGGCGGTCTGCGTGACCGAGGGCATCATGGGCATGCTCACCGCGCGCGAGCTGCGCGGCGTGATCGGGCACGAGCTCTCCCACGTCTACAACCGCGACATCCTGATCTCCTCGGTGGCGGCCGCCCTGGCCGGCATCATCACGATGCTCGCGAACCTGGCGTGGTTCATCCCGATCGGCCGCTCCGACGACGATGAGGGTCCGGGTATGGCCGGCATGCTGCTCATGCTGATTCTCGGTCCGCTCGCGGCCGCATTGATCCAGATGGCGATCAGCCGCAGTCGTGAGTACCAGGCCGACGCATCCGGTGCCCAGATCACCAACGACCCGCTCGCGCTGGCCAGCGCCCTACGCAAGATTCATCAGGGTACGCAGGCCATGCCGCTGCCGGCCGAGGGCCAGCTCGCGAGCACGGCGCACCTGATGATCGACAATCCGTTCCGGGCGCGGGGCATCGCGAACCTCTTCTCCACCCACCCGCCGATGGAGGAGCGGGTGGCCCGGCTCGAGGCGATGGCCGCCAACTCCGGCCCGGTCCAGTACCTCCGCTGACCGCCCTCGGCCCTCTTCCCGGCACGGTCCTTCTTTCCCAGCTCTCTTTCCGAGCCCTGCCCCTCTCCCGGCACAGTCCCGTTCCCGGCCCAGTCCCTCTTCCCGGCACGCAGACAATGATCGCGTGATGTTTTCCGTGGTCGCGCACGGAGAACGTCACGTGATCATGTGCGGCCCACCGACCCATGGTGCGCTGCCCGCCGGCCGGTCAGGGAGCCCACGCGAATGAGTTCGTTGGTGTTGGTGCGCCATGCGATGCCGGTGGTCGACCCGGCATCGCCAGCGCACGAGTGGCCACTCAGCTCCGATGGGCGGGCCGACGCGCTTCGGCTCGTGCCGTTGCTGCCCTCGGGTGCGCTGCTCGTCGCCAGCGACGAGCCCAAGGCGTACCAGACGTTGGAGGGCGCCGGACCGGTGGTGCGCGATGCCCGGTTCGGCGAGGTACGGCGTACCGGTGAGCCGTGGGACGGACCGTTTCGCGAGCTGCGTCGCGCCTATGTGGAGGGGACGGCGCACCGCGGCTGGGAGCCGCACGCCTCGGTCGTGGCCCGCTTCGACGCCGCGATCTCTGAGCACGGTGGCGCCGCCGGCGGGCGAGCGCTCGTCGTGGCCAGCCACGGCATGGCGATGACCGTATGGCTGACCGCCCGGTTCGGCCTTCCGCAGCCGGGCAGGTTCTGGAGCGAGCTGCGGTTCCCGGACGCCTACGCCGTCGACCTCGCCGCTTCCTCGGCCGACACCGCCCTCACCCGCCTCGATTTCTCCGCGGATCTTGGATGATTTGAGGGCCGTGAGGCCCCTTTTTCATCCAAGATCTACGGAGGTGGGCGGGGGGCGGTGGCCGGTTAGCGGTAGTTGGTGAACTGCAGGGCGATGCCGAAGTCGGACTGCTTGAGCAGCGCGATCACCGCCTGCAGGTCGTCCTTCTTCTTGGCGCTCACCCGCAGCTGCTCACCCTGGATCTGTGCCTGCACGCCCTTCGGCCCCTCGTCCCGGATCTTCTTGCTGATCGACTTGGCCTTGTCCGAGTCGATGCCCTGCACGATCGTGCACTCGACCTTGTACGCCTTGCCGGACG
>JBLNGJ010000527.1:0-3787 GCA_050264675.1 Micromonosporaceae bacterium | reverse complement strand
TGGGCCCGCGCCCCGTAATCCGACGGTCAACAAGGGGTGAGCACGACCAGCGGGCACCTTCCTTGGTCGGGCCGCTACCGCTGCCTCGCACACGGGCGTCTTTCAGGAAGTTGCCCCGCCTTCGGGAATTGCCCCGCTGCCAACACGCGGCTCCACCGTCGCGGACGTTGCCCGCGCCGTGCTTCCTCGGCTGGGTCGGGTCAGCGGGGCGTTGGGGCGAACCCGGGCAGCCACTGTTCCACCACGTCCCGGTACCGGGCGTTTGCCTCGAGCTGACAGAGCACACCGATCGAGCCGAGCGTGACCCGGTGGATCAGCAGGTACGCGGGCGGCAGGTTGAGGTGCCGACCCAGGTGGTAGGCCGGGCTGCGCGGGCTCGCCACCCGGGCCGCCTCGGCGCGTAGCCAGCCGCGGGAGAACTGGAACTCGTCGGCGACGATCGGTTCCAGCATCGGCCGCAGGTACTCCAGCACCGCCTCGGCGTCGATGTCCACGTTGCGACGGACGAAACCCTCCGCCTGCAGGCCGGCGAGCACGGCCGACGCCCGGCCCTCGATGGCGAGCCGGCTCAGCCGCCCGATCGGTTCCGGATGGCCACCCGGCATGCGGGCCACCGCCCCGAAGTCGAGCACGCCGAGGCGGCCGTCGCTGAAGAGCCGGAAGTTGCCGGGATGCGGGTCGGCGTGCAGCAGCCCGGCCCGGGCTGGGGCCGAGAAGTGCAATGTGGACAGTCGTAGCCCGGCCAGATCGCGCTCGACCGTGCGGCCCGACGAGATCACGTGCGCCAGCGGCGTGCCCTCGACCCAATCGGTGACGAGGACCCGCGGCGAGCACGCCACGACATCGGGCACCAGGATCTCTTCGTCGTCGCGGTAAGCCTCGGCGAAGGCGCGCTGCGCCACGGCCTCGAGCTCGTAGTCGAGCTCCTCGGTGATCCGGGCGCGCAGTTCGGCCACGAGCGGCTTCACGTCCAGCCCGGGCTGGATCACCCGGAACAGGCTGGCGAAGCGCGAGAGCTGGCCGAGGTCGGCGATGAGCGCCGCACCCGCGCCTGGGTACTGCACCTTGACCGCGACCTCGCGACCGTCGCCCCAGATGCCGTGATGCACCTGCCCGATGCTGGCCGCGGCGGCCGGTTTGTCGTCGAGCTCGCGAAAGCGCGTGCGCCAGCGCGGCCCGAACTCCTCGGCGAGCACCCGGTGCACGGTCGCGGTCGGCAGTGGTGGCGCGGAGTCCTGCAGCCGGGTCAGCGCCGCCCGGTACGGCCCGGCGATCTCCTCGGGCAGCGCCGCCTCGAAGACCGACAGCGCCTGGCCGAGCTTCATCGCGCCGCCCTTGAGCTGGCCGAGCACGGCGAAAAGGTGTTCGGCGGTGCGCTGTTGCAGGTCGGTCGAGATGACCTCGGAGGCGAGGCCGGTGACCCTCTTCCCCAGGCCCAGGGCCGCCCGCCCGGCGAAGCCGAGTGGCAGGGCAGCAAGCCGGGCAGTGCGGAAGACCGCCCGGCGGGGGATGTCGGTCACGCGATCAATTGAAACACTCCGGTGGCCGTTCGCGAGCGCTGATGAGCCGGCCCGGACGGCGTTGACAGCCACAGCGCGGGTGGTGGGTCCAACGCCGGCGCCGGTCCTGGCCGGGGCCGGTGATCTCCACGGTGACGCCGAGCGTCGTCGGCTGCCCACCGTCGATGTGCGTGAGCACCTCCTCGGCGGCGAACGCGGCGCCGGCGAGCACCGTGGTCGCGGCGAGCGGGGTGGCCAGATCGGGGCTCGTGTGCAGCTGGGCGGCGAGCACCGGCCAGGCCGGGTCGCGGTCGCGGCGGTGCAGGTCGAGGCAGTTCAGGCACGGGCTCTGACCCGGACGTACGAGGGGCCCGACCACCACGGTGCCATCACGCACCGTCACCGCCAGGTGGGGGAGCCGGCGCCGGGAGTAGGCCAGGGCGGTCAGGGTTGCCGGAGCCGCGTCACCGACCAGGACGGCGAACGTGACCCGACCGCGCGCGAGCGGGGCGAGATCGGCCTCGGGCGCGACCCGCCGCACGGCGTCGGCGGCGGCCACGCCGCGCGGCCGGTAGGCGTCGGCCGGCAGCAGACCGGCCGGTGCGGCGTCGTCGATGGTGGCGACCCCACCGACGTCCGGGTCGAGGTGACCGACCCCGGCCGAGCCGAGCACGGCCGCGATCGGGACAGCGAGCTGGCTCGCCCCGGTGACGAGCACCTGCGCGGCCTGTCGCCGGCGCAGGGCCGCGGCCGGCCGGCGGGCCCCGAGCCGGCCGCGCAAGGCCAGCGCGACCGCCTCTCCCTCCAGCCGGCGCCGGGCGGGCTCAGTGGGGCGCAACGCGTGCACGTCGACGACGTAGCCGGCCCGGCGCAGCGCGGCGAGCACCGCCAGGGTGTCGGCCGCGGCGATGCCCGAGCGGGCTGCCTCCCGCACCAGCGTCGCCTCAGTCCGGGAGCCGTCGAGCAGGTCGAGCAGGCGCGCGCAGGCGGGTTCGGTGAGCTCCAGCATCACGGCGCGACCGGGTTCGGTGCCGATCTGGAGCCGGTTCGGGTCGCGCCACAAACGTCGCAGTGCTGGCAGGAGGACCGGTCGCCGCACGGGAGGACGACTCATGGCCCGATCGTGTCACCGTGCGTACCCGGCTGCGGCGTTGTCCACAGGTGATCAGGGAACGCGACAGCCGGCCGTCCACAGCTAGGGTCAGCAGCGGACCGGCCGGCGACTTAGCGTGCTCGGTCAGGCCTTGCCAAGGATGCGGTTGACAGTTGTCCCGCAGACGGGGCACTTGCCCTTAGCCATCTTCATGCCGCTCTTGGTGACCTCGACCGTGCCTTCGTAGTCGCGCTTCTCCTTGCACTTGACGCAGTAGCCGTTGTACGTCTGGACCTTCTCGGCCACAGTGCCCTCCTCGACGGCTCGCGACCGGCCACGGAGTCCGGACCGATCATGGCAACAGGCCGAGTGTCCCCCGCGCGTTGTTGGCTCCATGCGAAGGACACGCCGGCAGGTTATCACCCGGCCCTGGGGGAATCTTTCGGGCATCTCCTGACGAACTGCGCGACGCGCACTCTGATCTTGGCGGAGAGACTTGCGGTAGATGGGGACCCGCCCATTAGTTTCCCGACGTGGGTGCGATTCCCCCGGTACCCGGTTCACGCGGAACCTATGCGACGTCAACGAAATCCGCGGTGCTGCCCGCCGTTGAGGTGCGGCGGAGCCCGCGTCGCCGGCGCACCGTGTCGGCCTACCGCGACGGCGAACGTGTGGTCGTGCTGATCCCGGCTCAGTTCAGCGGCGCCGAGGAGCGCGAGTGGGTCGACCGGATGGTGGCCCGGCTCGCCGCCCGGGAACATCGGGGCGATACCGACGAGGCGCTGCTCGAGCGGGCCACCCGCCTAGCCGAGCGCTACCTGCCTGAATACCCCCACGCCGCCCTGCCCAGTGGGGTGCGGTGGGTGCGCAACCAGAACGGTCGCTGGGGCTCGTGCACCCCGGCTGACCGCAGCATCCGCATTTCCCGGCGGATTCAGGCCTTCCCCGAGTGGGTGATCGACTACGTCATCCTGCACGAGGTGACCCACCTGGTGGTGGCCAACCACAACGCCCAGTTCTGGGCGCTGGTGGGTCGCTACCCTCGGGCCGAGCGGGCCCGCGGCTACCTGGAAGGGGTGTCCGCCGCCGCCGGCCTCGACATCGACGAGGAGTGACCGCCGACGCACTTCCTCCCGCGGAGGCGGCAAATGTGACCGCCGACGCACTTTCTCCCGCGGAGGCGGCAAATGTGATC
>JBLNGJ010000526.1:0-4328 GCA_050264675.1 Micromonosporaceae bacterium | reverse complement strand
GTTGACTCGGCGGCGCTCACGCGGCTGCGGGAGACCGGCGAGTGCGACTTCGACCTGCCCGAGGTGTTCTTCGACCTGTTCTACCCGGGGCACTACCGCCGGCGGATCAGGTCGGTGCGGCTGAGCGTGCCGTGCGTGACGGGGCCGTACACCAACGTGCCGGCCACGTTGGCGCTGACCGGCAGCAAGATCCGGCGGGATCCGACGCTCGGCGCCGAGCACCTGCTCGACGTACCGCTGCGCCGCAGCGTGGCGATCGCCACGTCCACCGGGCAGAACGACTCGGGCGTCTTCGAGTTCAGCTTCCGGGACGAGCGGTACATGCCCTTCGAAGGCGCGGGGGCAGTCAGCTCGTGGCAGCTGAGCCTGCCGAAGACGTTCCGGCCGTTCGACTACCAGACCATCACCGACGTGATCGTCCACATCAGCTACACCGCCGAGAGCGACGGGGTACTACGGCAGGCGGTGGAGGAGCTGGACGCCACCATCGACGGGACCATCGCCAACTACCTGTCGTCGAACGGGCTCGCCCGTACGTTCAGTCTGCGGCAGGAGTTCTCCTCGGCGCTCAACCGCCTGGTACACAGCCCGGTTGGTACGCCCGTGCCGATCGAGATTACTGATCGACATCTATCAATCTTCTTGCGTGGACGCGACCTGCAGATCGGCTCGGCGAAGCTGGTGCTGCGCACGCCACCCGGACAGACCGTCGCCGGGGTCAGCATCCGCGTCGGCAGTATGACCCTCAGCGGGTTCGCCACCGATCCCGACCTCGGCGGGGTGTGGTCGGTGGACGCGTCGGCGGCGCTGGCTGGTGGCCTGCTCGGCGACCGTACCTTCACCGTGGTGGCGGCCGGGGATCTGGCACCGGACGCACCGGTGCCCGGGGACACGTCGGCGCTGGACGAGGCCAAGGTGTCCGACATCATGCTGCACGTGGAGCTGGGACTGGCGTGATGGCAGCGGCCTGTACTGTGCCAGAATTTGTCGCACCGGTGGTGAGCTGGCCTTCTGCGGCTGGTCGGCAGGATCGGCGGCATGGTTGTTCGCCTGCTGTACGTGACCGCGGTGCGGGTGTTGGGCTGGCTGCCGCTGGTGGCGCGGGCCGACTCGGCGATGGTCGCCGAGCTGATGGTGCTGCGGCACGAGGTCGCGGTGCTGCGTCGCCAGGTCGGCCGGCCGCAGCTGTCGTGGTCGGACCGGGCTGTGCTGTCCGCCCTAGTGCGCGCGCATCCCCGGCCGTTGTGGAGGCATCGCATCGTCACCCCGGCCACGCTGTTGTCCTGGCACCGTCGCCTGATCCTCCGGCGTTGGACCTATCCGAACCGGCCCGGCCGACCGCATGTCAGCCACGAGATACGTGATCTTGTTCTCCACCTGGCGAGGGAGAACCCGGGGTGGGGGCATCGGCGCATCCAAGGCGAACTGGTCGGCCTCGGCCACCGGGTCGGCGCCGGCACCTTATTGGGGTGCCAGAAGTCAACGCACACCTTGACCAGGGCTTTTGCAAGCGGTGCTCGAAGATGGGATCGATCTTGCGGTGGACACCGCATTGTGAGATCGGAGCGCAATTGAATCCACAGCATGGGAAGCATGTCTGACAAAATCATTTCGATGCCGGAGCGGATCAAGTGAAATCCCTGTTCCAGGGTGGGTGCTGGCTGCTGGCTGTCGGGTTTCAAATCGCGGTCACGGCTGTGAACTGCGGCGATACCGATCGCCGGGCCAACGGCCGTGACTCGCGCGCCGGTTGATGATCATCCCGAGGGCTTGCCTTGGGCGGTCGCGGGCGGCCCCGGTAGCGCCGGCCCGGATCGCGGTCTATCAACGGTTCGCGCCGTCGAGTCGCTTCCACGCGCCGCCGTCGGCGAGCAACGCCCGCACGATCTCCCGTGCCGCACGACGATCGGAATCGTGCCGGGTACCGTCGCGCTCATGCCAATCCCGCTGCGCCAATGCACCCGATACCGGCCATCGTCGAGGCCCTTCACCCACACGTGGCGCCGCCCCGGGCTGCCGTTGATGATCGTCCATTGTATTCCTGGTGTGCTCCGTGTGTGCTCCATCGAAGGTCCCGCCCGATCACGGTGAGTAAGTATGTCGCATGATCGTTGGCGGCCGTTCCGCCGAACGATAGCCGCGCCAACCGGCGCGACAAGGCCGGGCCGAACGGTCCTGACCAGGCGTTATATGCGACCGTGATGCCCACCGGCCGCGCCGGTACACTGTGGGCCGTGGTCTGATTGACGGTCGGGCTACACGGGCCCTCGTAGCTCAGGGGATAGAGCGATGGTTTCCTAAACCACAGGCCGCAGGTTCGAATCCTGCCGGGGGCACACAAAACGTGGGCACGGTCGTCGCGATCCCTGGTGATCGAGGCGACCGTTTCGCTGTCTGGCGGCGCTCGATGAGTTGCCAATTGCTCTGGACCCGAACGGCAAGGTCTTGGTGCCTGACAGCGCAGGTCAGGGCCGGCATTGGGCGAGTCGGCCGACCGGCGACTGACACTGGTTGTGTCACCCTAGGGCCGCCATATCGGCGTAAGTGGGTAGCTCATGGGTGACCGTTGCCTGGTCGCCCGTCTGCGGGCCTCCGGCGGGCCGTCGCACGATCTGCTCATGCTGCTTGACCGGGCATCGGGTGATGACACGGTGCAGCTCGTCCGCGCGCGTCTGGCGTTCCCGAGCGTACGGTCCGGTACACCGGCTGATGGACGCGACCGTCGCCTTAGCGGTGTCCTCAGCGCGACACGGCGCACGGTTCGGATGGCCGCTACGCCGCCCGGTAGAACGGCCAGGGCGCTGATGCGTTTGTTGGATCGGTGCACGCGTCGGTCTTCGCTTGGTCGGAGGTTCAGATCGCCGTAGCGAGCTCGGTGAACGCAGCCGCCACCCGCTGGTTGGGCGAGACGTGGCTGGCGAGGTGGTAGTGGCCGCGGCGAAGGTTCTGCACATTCGCCGAACTCGCCTTGGCGTTCTGAACCCGACTCCCGCGAAGACTCAACGCATCCACCGATCAGATCACGCAACAGTCCCAGCCAAGCCGCCCGGCCGCGGCGAACGCTGAAAGAAGCATCCCCCTATCAAGGCACCGGTGGAGGTACTGATCACTCCTCCGCCGATGCTCGGCACCGCCCGGACCATCATGCCCTTGAACCGGTCGCCGGTCAGAAATGCGCCCCAGTTGACGTCGACCTCCCGGAGTTCGATTCCACCGTCAGTCAACATCGGCACTACCTCCGGCAGGCCTCGCACCCGCTCCTGCAGGACCCATCCCTCGCCCGCCGCCCTCGTCACCTGCGCGCGCCAGGCCGCCTGATCCACAGTCCAACCGGGCATGACGCCCTTGGCTCCATAGCCGCCGACTGGCTTGAGGATCAGCTCGTGCTGGGCCAGTTCCGCCAGCTTGGCCAGCTCGATGTGCTCTCCGCGCCAGTCAACGGCGCCGTCGCGAACCCTCCGGGTCCACGGAATCATGCGCCCCAGAGTCTCTCGCTCGTGCGCGTCAAACGACCGCTCGTTGGCCGGGTCGGCCAGCATGGCCAGGGCGCCTTTGTTGCCGACGAGTTCGGCCAGGAAGCTCATGACCAGGACTAGGTTGCCGCTCCGGTGGGCGGCGAGCACCGGCCCGAGCAGGGCCGGCTGGCGCGACACGTCATCAATGATGAATATCCGGTACATGATGTCGATACGGCGTCCACGGGCGTGCAGGTGACCGGCCCGGATGGACAGCTCCCCGGCGTGACAGGCGAAGGTTTCAAACCCTCGCGTCCCGAGCGACCGGGCGAGGCGCCTGAGGCGGGCTTCCAGGCTGGGGTAGGCCGTTGGCCAGGCCACGATGCCCACGGAGGGAAAGGGAGAGAGCCCGCGCTGTCGCGCCACGACCCTCAACGCGCCGGCGACGCCATCGAGCGGATCGAGGTACGTCAGCCGGTGAGCCGCGGCGAACTCCGCGAAGATCGGGACGTCAAGCAGCGCCCGATGCCAGGGCCCGCTGTCGATGCCGCCGAGACTGCTGTGGACGTTGACCTCCATCGCCCGGAAGCCGCCGGCGACGCGGAAGAGGTCGGTTCGGCTGAGCATCACCGGCTCATCCCGCCAGGTCTCCTCGATCGCGGTGCGCTGCAGTGGGGAGAAGCCGAGCGCCTCGCCCATGACATCAACCCGGCCGCCGTACAACCGGTCCGGAAGGGAGACCAACAGGGCGTTGAGCATGGCCAGGTCACGCTCCAGCTGCGCACACTCCTGGCCGGCCAGCAGCGCGGGCCGGAGCAGGAGTCCGGCCGATGCTCCAGCGTGCAGGTGCGGATCCGCCGATACCCGCTCGGT
>JBLNGJ010000525.1:0-8361 GCA_050264675.1 Micromonosporaceae bacterium | reverse complement strand
GCCGCGACAATCGCCACCACACCAGCGCGGATGCTCCACGCTCGTCGGTGCGTACTCACACCCACGCCCCTTCCGGTTCCTGCCCGTCCCCCACGCTCACGCCCGCGCAGCACGAAGCATCCCCCGCCGCGCAATGCACCGCAGGCAACTATGCCTTGTCCCCAGGCGGGTTCGCGACCCAGGGCGGCAGTTGTGTCCATCCGTCGAAACCGTATCGTCCAGACGTGTCCGCCAGTAGCCCAAATTCGGACGCCGTGTCCGCTGCGCTGGCCCAGCTCGATGCGCCGGCCGGGTCAGTGGATGCGGCGACCGGACCGCCCGGCGCGGTGGCCGGGGTGGTCACGTCGAGTGTGCTCCGTGACGCGGTGCGGATGCTGCTCGCCACGCTGCGCGCTCGGGCTCCTGGCCGTTCGGTCGAAATGCGAGTTCCTCCGTATGGCGCCATTCAGTGTGTCGCCGGTCCGCGACACACCCGGGGTACCCCACCCAATGTTGTCGAGACCGACCCGATGACCTTCCTGCTCGTCGCGACCGGCCGGCTGGCCTGGACCGACGCGGTCGCGGCCGGACGCATCTCGGCCAGCGGCATCCGAGCCGATCTCTCGTCTTATCTGCCGTGCTGGCCCCCGGCCCCAGCGAGAGCAGACGTTGACGATTACCAATAGCAGTTGCATGATTGCTCTGCGTTAACATGAGATTCGCGTAGACTACCCGGCAACGCGGGGCCACGGCCCCGCCGCAACGCCCCCAGCCCGTCCTTAGGCGAGGAGTCGCAGTGCCCCGAGGCGACGGCCGGCTAAGCCACCACCTCGAACCGCAACGACCCGGCCCGCAAGACAAGTGTGGCGTCTTCGGTGTCTGGGCCAAGGGCGAAGACGTCGCCAAGCTCACCTACTTCGGCCTCTACGCCCTGCAGCACCGCGGGCAGGAGGCGGCCGGCATGGCGGTCTCCGACGGCACCGGCGTCGTGGTCTACAAGGACCTCGGCCTGGTGGCCCAGGTCTTCGACGAGTCGACCCTGGCCAGCCTGCGGGGGCATATCGCGATCGGGCACACCCGCTACTCCACGACCGGCGCCTCCACCTGGGAGAACGCGCAACCGACCCTGCGCGCCACCCCGGTCGGGCGGGATCAGCGGGGGCCGGTGACCACGATCGCCCTGGCCCACAACGGCAACCTGGTCAACACCAGCGAGCTGGCCCGGCAGGTGGCTGAGCTGGGTCTGCCCGAGGTCGACGCCCACCTGCCGGGGGCCACGTCCGACACGGCCATCATGACCATGCTGTTGGCCGCCCGGCCGGACCTGTCGGTCGAGGCGGCTGCACTTGAGATCCTGCCGACGTTGCGGGGCGCGTTCAGCCTCGTCTTCATGGACGAGGAGACGCTCTACGCGGCGCGCGACCCGCAGGGTGTCCGTCCGCTCGTGCTCGGCCGGCTCGAGCGTGGCTGGGTGGTGGCGAGCGAAACGGCCGCGCTGGAGACGATCGGCGCCAGCGTGGTGCGCGAGGTCGAGCCAGGCGAGTTGCTGGCCATCGATGAAAACGGGCTGCGCTCAAGCCGGTTCGCCGCCCCGGAGCCCAAGGGCTGCCTGTTCGAGTACGTGTACCTGGCCCGGCCGGACACGGCTATCGCCGGCCGCAACGTCTACGCGGCCCGGGTGGCCATCGGGCGTGCGCTCGCGCGCGAGCACCCGGCCGACGCCGACCTGGTGATCCCGGTGCCCGAGTCGGGCACGCCGGCCGCGATCGGCTACGCCGAAGAGTCCGGCATCCCGTACGGCATCGGCCTGGTGAAGAACGCCTACGTCGGCCGTACCTTCATCCAGCCCAGCCAGACCATCCGCCAGCTCGGCATCCGGCTCAAGCTCAACCCGGTGCGCGAAGTGATCCGGGGCAAGCGGATCGTCGTGGTCGACGACTCGATCGTGCGCGGCAACACGCAGCGGGCGCTGGTGCGCATGCTGCGCGAGGCCGGCGCGATCGAGGTGCACGTGCGCATCTCCTCGCCGCCGGTGAAGTGGCCCTGTTTCTACGGCATGGACTTCGCCACCCGGGCCGAGCTCATCGCGAATGGGCTCGACATCGACGGTGTGCGGCGCTCGATCGGTGCGGACTCGCTCGGCTACGTCTCCCTCGACGGTCTCGTCGCCGCCTCTGATCAACCGCGTACACGACTGTGCCGGGCCTGTTTCGACGGGCAGTACCCGATTCCATTGCCCGACGAGGATGTCATCGGCAAGCACATCCTCGAGGGCATGCAGCGGCGCATCGCCGCCGACCATCCCACCCCCGAAGCGGTGGGACCTCTGGCCGCCAGTCCGGGGGGCGAGGAGGCGTTGCTGCGACCGTGACCTCGGTCGCGGACCACAGCGCAGGGCAAGGCCGCGGAGCCAGACAGCGCACGGTTTCCGCGAAGAAGACCGAAAGCAGGGGGAAGACCGTGAGGCAGGGGACCGAGCAGCCTGGTGCCCCGGGCGAGTACGGGCGCGGAGTGAGCAACGGACGCGGCGCGCGCCGGCGCACCGTGACCTATGCCGACGCGGGGGTGTCGATCCACGCCGGTGAAGAGGCCGTGGAGCTGCTGAAGAGTAAGGTGCAGCGGGCGTGGCGGCCCGAGGTGGTCGGCGACATCGGCGGGTTCGCCGGGCTGTTCCGGCTGGACCTGCGCAAGTACAAACAGCCGCTGCTCGCCTCCTCCACCGACGGCGTGGGCACCAAGCTGGTCATCGCCCAACAGCTCGACGTCCATGACACGATCGGCATCGACCTGGTCGCGATGGTCGTCGATGACCTGGTGGCCTGTGGAGCCGAGCCGTTGTTCCTGCTCGACTACATCGCCTGTGGTGAGGTCTTCCCGGAGAAGGTGGCCGCGATCGGCGCCGGCATCGCCGATGGTTGCCGCACCGCGGGGTGTGCCCTGCTCGGTGGGGAGACCGCCGAGCACCCGGGCGTCCTGCGGCCGGACGAGTACGACCTCGCGGCAACCGGCGTCGGCATCGTCGAGGCCGACGCGGTGCTGGGCCGCGACCGGGTCGAGCCGGGCGACGTGATCATCGCGATGGGCTCGTCCGGCCTGCACTCCAACGGCTACTCGCTGGTGCGCCATGTGCTGCTCGGGGCCGGTCGGATGCGCCTGGACACCGTGATCGACGACTTCGGCCTGCAGCGCACGTTGGGCGAGGAGTTGCTCACGCCGACGAAGATCTACGCCAAGGACTGCCTGCAGCTGATCACCGAGACCGAACTGCATGCGCTGGCCCATGTCACCGGTGGTGGCATTCCGGGCAACCTCAGTCGGGTGCTGCCCGAGCACCTCGACGCGGTGGTCGACCGGACGAGTTGGCGCCCGCAGCCGGTCTTCGACCTGATCCAGACGAAGGGTCGCATCGATCAGTCCGAAATGGAATCAACGTTCAACATGGGCGTGGGCATGATGGCCGTGGTGGCGCCGAGCGACCAGGACCGGGCTCTGGCGTTTCTGCGCGGCCGTGGCATCGATGCGTGGAAGGTTGGCGATGTCATCGACGGGTCGGGTGACGTGCAGATGATCGGCTCCTATACCCGGGGCTGAGAAATACGGTTCAAGATCGCACAACGTGATCATGTAGTAACCGTAATGACTCTTCACGTGACGGACATGTCCGCCTAGCCTGAAACGACACGACCCGCAGGAGAAGGAGGGGTTGTGTCTGGGGAGTGGACCGGCATGCGGGGCATTCGCCGCGTCCCTTCTTACGTGATCATGCAGCCGACGACACTGTGCAATCTGGACTGTGCCTACTGCTATCTCCCACTCCGGGCCGACGACCGGCGGATGCCGACGACCGTGGCCGAGGCGGTAGCGACCACCGTCAATATCTGGGCTGCCCGGGCGGCGCGCTTCTCGGTGGTGTGGCACGGTGGCGAGCCACTGGCGGTCGGACGCGAGCGCCTGGCCGAGCTGATGCGGCCGTTTCACGGCGTCGAGCACCACATCCAGACCAACGCCACGCTGATTGACGACGGCTGGTGTGAGTTCCTGCGCACCCACGACGTCCGGGTCGGCCTGAGCATCGACGGGCCACGGGCGCTGACCACCGGACGGGTGCTGCGTGGTGGGCGGCCCGCCTACGACCGGATCCGCGCGGGCATCGAGGTGCTGCGTCGGCACGAGATCCCGTTCGCGGCGCTGTGTGTCGTCTCCGATCCGCGGCCTGGCCTGGCCCGGCCGCTCTATGCGTTCTTCCGCGACCTCGGCGCCACCGTGCTCGGGGTCAACATCGAGGAGCAGGAAGGAGTGAACGAGCGGCGCAACGACCACGATGCCGCGGCGGTGCGCGCGTTCTGGGCCGAGCTCACCGCGGCCTGGCGCGAGGATCCTCGGCTGGAGGTGCGCGAGGTGGAGTGGGCGCTGCGGTTCGCCGGTGCCGTGCTGGCCGGGTCCGCCGACGCGCTGCTGCCCCGCCAGCACGATCCGATCCCCACCATCGCCTGTGACGGGCGGGTAGTGCTGCTCTCACCCGAGCTCGCCGGCTTCGAATCGCCGCGGTACGGCGACTTCACCTCCGGGTCGGTGCTGGAGCGGCCGCTGGACGAGATCGTGGCCAGCGCCGCCCGGGCGCCCTGGATCGCCGAGTACCTCGACGGGGTCGAGGGGTGCCGGGCGAGCTGTGCTTACTTCGGCTTCTGTGGCGGCGCGCATGCGGCCAACCGGTTCTTCGAGCAAGGGCGCTTCGACGGCACGCAGACCCGGCACTGCCGCAACAGCAAGATCTTCCTTCTGGAGGGGGTGTTGGATCATGCTCGAGCCGCATGACAGCCTCGAGGAACGCCTACGGGAGATACCCGGCATCGCCACCCTGGTCGGTGAAGCGGAGGCAACGTGGCGGGGCCGCGCCGCGGCCTCGGGCGAGCCTGATCCGGCCGTCCCGGGCTGGCGCACGTTTGAGGACGCGTTTCCGACGTTCTACGAGTTCACCAACCGGCCGCGCTGACGTCAGCGTCAGCGGCGGCGGGCCGCCCAGTGACCGGGATCGTCCTCGGTCGCGTCAGCCTCATCGTCGTCGTCAGAGTCATCGTCGTCGGAGTCGTCGACGCTGAGATACTCGTCGTGCTCGTCAGCGTGATCATCTGACCTGCCGTTGCCCGCGAGCTCGCGCTGTAGCGCGGCGAGGTCGGTGTTGGGGGAGTGGTACTTCAGCTCCCGGGCCACCTTTGTCTGCTTGGCCTTAGCTCGGCCGCGCCCCATGGCTCGACCCCCTCGCACAGAAATTGCGGGGCAGCCCCCGTGTGGGCGGGCCCCGACGACGTTAGGCATCTCTCGTGGCTCATACGGTACATGGCCAGATGCCCCGACGACACCTCGGGCCGGCCGGGCGCGCCGAGGTCACACCCACCGCCGGCAGCGACGTGTCGCGGCCCGATCGGTAAGGTGTGCACGGCGTCACACCCGTGACAGCGATGGGGTCGCGTCAATGGTCGCGGTCAGTGGTCATGGTCGAGCCGGATGCTCCGCAACCGGCCCACGTCGGCCATCCGGCGCTCGGCCAGGCGGTCGGCGGCGAGCGCCGGCGAGACACCCTCGGCCGCGGCGAGCTGCAGGATCTGCCGGGTGGTGTCGTAGATCCGGCTCGCCCGCAACCGCGCCCGCTCGAACCTGAACCCGGCGATCTCGTCGGCGACCTGGATCACGCCACCAGCGTTGATCACGTAGTCGGGCGCGTAAAGGATGCCCCGGTCGGCGAGCAGCTTCTCCACGCCGGGGTGGGCCAGCTGGTTGTTCGCGGCGCCGGCGACGACCGCGGCCCGAAGCACCGGCACGGTGTCGTCGTTGAGCGCGCCGCCGAGTGCGCAGGGCGCGTACACATCGATCTCGGACGTGATCAGCGCGGTCGTGTCGTCGACCAGCTCCAGCTTCGGGTGGGTCTGCTCGGCCCAGGCCCGGGCCGCCTCGCTGACATCGGTCGCCATCACTCGGGCGCCGTCCTCGAGCAGGTGGCCGACGAGGTGCTTGCCGACCTTGCCCAGGCCGGCCACGCCTACCGTGCGCCCGGCCAGGCTCGGTGTGCCCCAGGCCTGCTCGGCGGCGGCCCGCATGCCCTGAAGCACGCCGAACGCGGTCAGCACCGAGGAGTCGCCGCAGCCGCCGTACTCGGCGCTTCGCCCAACCACGAACCGGGTCTCCCGGGCCACCACATCCATGTCCGCGGTGACGGTGCCGACGTCGCAGGCGGTGTAGTAGCGCCCGCCCAGCGACTGCACGAACCGCCCGTACGCCCGCAGCAGAGCCTCCGTCTTCATCTCCGCCGGGTCGCCCCAGATCACCGCCTTGCCGCCGCCGAGGTCCAGGCCGGCGATCGCGTTCTTGTACGCCATGGCGCGGCTGAGGTCGAGCACGTCGCGCACGGCGTCGGCCTCATTCGCGTACGGGTAGAAGCGGGTGCCGCCCAGGGCCGGGCCGAGGGCAGTGGAGTGGATCACGATGATGGCCCGGAGCCCGCTCGGCCGGTCCTGACAGAACACGACCTGTTCGGGGCCGGGCGGTTCGGTTCCAGCTGAGTCGAGGTGGTCGGCGGCGCTGAAGACACCCATGTGTGGCTCCTCTCGGTGGCCAGGTCCTCGTGGGACCGCAGCCCGGCAACCGGCCGGGTCGGGCCGGCATCGAAAAGCCTAGTGGGAATGGAGATCCGGTTCGGGCAACCCCCGCTTGAGGTCGGGCAAAGCTCCCGCATGTTGGTCGCCCGGCCACTATCCGTGCGACGATCGCGCCGTGCGCACACTCTTCGCGTCGTACCTGCGGGTTTACGAGCCGTTGAGCGCGTTCGACCGACGCAGCCAGGTCTACTGGCGACGGTACGTGCACGAAGGACGCGCGGTGGCTCCCGCCGACGGACCGGGGCGGCAGCGCACCGCCGTGCTGGAGGCGCTCGGCGCCGGCTGGACCCGGCTGCCGGACCTGCCGGACGACGCGTACGTGCTGCAGGCCGAGGAGACCCTGCTGGTCTGCCCGTGGAACCTGCGGGTACGGGTGGCCGAGGCGGCCCTGTCCGCTCGCGACGGCGTGCCTGAGGTGCTCGCCGATGCGTTCGTGCCGCCGGCGCTGGCCGGGCTGGCCAAGGAGGTCGTCACGGACTGGCACGCTGGCGCCCGGATCCTCGAGGCCGGCGCACCGCGTCAGCACGAGCAGATCTCCACCTGGAGCGTGCCACTGCGCTGGTTCGTGCTGGTCGAGCTGGACGAACGCGAACTCTCCTTGCGGGAGGGGCGGCGGGTGCTGCGCTACCGCACCGAGATCTCCACGGCCCGCCGGCGGGCCCACCGGGCCTTGTCGGTGCTGCGCCGCGCGGTCGGCGAGGTGCCGATCTCCGAGGCGGTGGAGGAGAGCGCACGCTGGCTGGAGGAGTTCCATCCGCGCTCGGTGGTGGAGCTGGACTACGGAGGCCTCACCACCGTCCTCTCGGATGAAGCGCTCAGTGAGGATGACTCGCCGTCGCTCGTCGCGGAGGGACTCGCCGCATTGGCCAAGGGCGATGCCGATGCGGCCACGGCCGCCTACGAGCGCCTGGTGGAGCGATGGCGGGCGATTCAGCTCTTAGAGCGCTGTAACTGACTTGATATCCTAAAGTCAGGAAAAATCTCTCATTCATCACCCGTCCATCCAACGCGCTTCATCCGTTCGGCCCATGTCGGACATCGGGGACTAGCCGGACGATGGGATTCGCTTCGGCTGGCGGGACCCGGCCGTTGCCTAAGGGCACCTGTGGAGGAGTAACCGATGGCATCCCGTACGCACGAGCCAGAACCCCTGCTCACCCCGGCAGAGGTCGCGTCGATGTTCCGCGTCGACCCCAAGACCGTGACGCGCTGGGCCAAGGCGGGCAAGTTGAGCGCCATCCGCACTCTGGGTGGGCACCGCCGCTACCGTGAGTCAGAGGTCAGGGCACTCCTCCAAGGCCAGATCCCGCAGCAGCGGCAAGGCGAGTAAGCGAAAACCGGTTACGACTCCGGGGGCCCGCGCGGCGGAGAGACGATCTCCACGGCGCGGGCCTTTGCCATGCCCGCTGTCGGCGCGGTGGCTGCGGGCGGGCGTCGGCTGGTCGGTCGCGGGTGGCGGCTAATCGGCCGCGGTCAGCTGGACCGAGATGCCGACGGTCCCGGCCCGGCCCCGGCGGAGCCGGCTGCCAGCCACGCTGAGCCATCCCACCAGCCCGTACTTGCGACGCAGCAGCGCCCGCACCCGCTCGGTTCCGGCGTCGTCGAGCAGCTTGGCCCGCCCGGGCACCTGCTCACCAACGGATCCGCCGCGGAAGTCGCAGGTGGCCACGAGCACGGTCGGGTTGCGCCGGATCCGCTGGACCTTGCCGGATTTGGTCGGCGTCCAGAT
>JBLNGJ010000524.1:0-5524 GCA_050264675.1 Micromonosporaceae bacterium | reverse complement strand
CGAGGTCATCCGGACCGGCAAGGGGCAGCGCAAGATCCGGGCGCTCAAGCGGCTCAAGGTCGCCGCGGCATTCCTCAACACCACCAACAAGCCCAAGGGCATGGTGCTCGACTGCATTCCGGTCATCCCGCCGGACCTGCGCCCGATGGTGCAGCTGGACGGCGGTCGCTTCGCCACCTCCGACCTCAACGACCTCTACCGCCGCGTGATCAACCGGAACAACCGGCTCAAGCGGCTGATCGACCTCGGCGCGCCCGAGATCATCGTGAACAACGAGAAGCGGATGCTGCAGGAGGCCGTCGACGCGCTGTTCGACAACGGCCGCCGGGGCCGTCCGGTCACCGGCCCGGGCAACCGGCCGCTGAAGTCGCTCTCCGACATGCTCAAAGGCAAGCAGGGCCGGTTCCGCCAGAACCTGCTCGGCAAGCGCGTGGACTACTCCGGCCGTTCGGTCATCGTGGTCGGCCCGCAGCTCAAGCTGCACCAGTGCGGCCTGCCCAAGCAGATGGCGCTGGAGCTGTTCAAGCCGTTCGTGATGAAGCGCCTGGTCGACCTCAATCACGCGCAGAACATCAAGTCGGCCAAGCGGATGGTGGAGCGGCAGCGGCCGGTCGTGTGGGACGTGCTGGAGGAGGTCATCGGCGAGCACCCGGTGCTGCTCAACCGGGCGCCGACCCTGCACCGTCTGGGCATCCAGGCCTTCGAGCCGCAGCTGGTCGAGGGCAAGGCGATCCAGATTCACCCGCTGGTCTGCACCGCGTTCAACGCCGACTTCGACGGCGACCAGATGGCCGTGCACGTGCCGCTCTCGGCCGAGGCCCAGGCCGAGGCCCGGGTGCTGATGCTCTCCAGCAACAACATCCTCAAGCCGGCCGACGGCAAGCCGGTGACCATGCCGACGCAGGACATGATCATTGGCCTCTACCACCTCACCTACGAGCGCAAGGGCGCCCGGGGCGAGGGGCGGGTCTTCTCCTCCGACGCCGAGGCGCAGATGGCCTACGACGCGCGTGAGCTGGACCTGCAGGCACCGATCCGGGTCCGCCTGGCCAACGTCGTCGAGGTTGACAACGGAGTGGGCATGGCGGCCTGGCAGCCGCCGGAGGAGTGGGAGCCGGGTCAGGCGGTCACGCTGGAGACCACGCTGGGACGGGTGCTCTTCAACGAGACGCTGCCGCCGGGGTACCGCTACGTCAACTACGAGGTCCGCAAGGGCCAGCTCTCGGCGATCGTCAACGACCTGGCCGAGCGCTTCCCGAAGGTGCAGCTGGCGGCGACGCTGGACGCGCTGAAGGAGGCGGGCTTCCACTGGGCGACCTGGTCCGGCGTCACGATCGGTATCGAGGACGTCGTTCAGCCGCCGCGCAAGTGGGAAATCCTCGGCCGGTACGAGAAGGAGGCCGAGCGCATCGACAAGCAGTACCAGCGCGGCCTCATGACCGCTGAGGAGCGCCGGGGCGAGCTCATCGAGATCTGGACCAAGGCCACCAACGAGGTGGCCAAGGAGCTGGAGACCTCGCTGCCGCAGGGCAATCCACTGTGGATGATGATTCACTTGGGCGCCCGGGGCAACATGCTGCAGCTGCGCCAGATCTCGGCGATCCGCGGCCTGGTGGCCAACCCGAAGGGTGAGATCATCCCGCGGCCGATCAAGTCGTCGTTCCGCGAGGGCCTGTCGGTACTGGAGTACTTCATCTCCACCCACGGCGCCCGCAAGGGCCTCGCCGACACCGCGCTGCGGACGGCCGACTCCGGCTACCTGACCCGCCGGCTGGTCGACGTGTCGCAAGACGTGATCATCCGCGAGGACGACTGCGCCACCGACCGGGGGATCACGATGACCGTGGCCCAGCGGGCGACCGAGGCGGACGCGCTCGCCGCGCACGAGCACGCCGAGACGAGCGTGTTCGGACGCACGGTGGCCGAGGACGTGCTGGGTCCCAAGGGCGAGGTGCTGGCCGAGCGTGGCAACGACCTCAACTCGATCGTCGTGGACGCGATGGTCGCGGCGGGAGTCGAGACGGTCCGCGTGCGCAGCGTGCTCACCTGCGAATCCAAGCTCGGCGTCTGCGCCGCCTGCTACGGCCGTTCACTGCCGACCGGCAAGCTGGTCGACGTGGGTGAGGCGGTCGGCATCATCGCGGCCCAGTCGATCGGTGAGCCTGGCACTCAGTTGACCATGCGGACCTTCCACACCGGCGGCGTCGCCGGCGAGGACATCACCCAGGGTCTGCCCCGCGTCCAGGAGATCTTCGAGGCGCGGATCCCGAAGGGCAAGGCTCCGATCGCGGAGACCGCCGGCCGGGTCCGCATCGAGGAGGGCGACCGGGCGCGGAAGATCATCATCGTGCCGGACGACGGTGGCGACGAGATCGTTCACGACAAGATCTCCAAGCGGGTGCGGCTGCGCGTGCACGACGGCGACCACGTCGACGTGGGCGAGAAGCTGACCGAGGGCACGATCGACCCGCACGAGTTGCTGCGGGTGCTCGGCCCCCGGGCCGTGCAGGTGCACCTGACCCAGGAGGTCCAGGAGGTCTACCGCTCGCAGGGCGTGCTCATCCACGACAAGCACATCGAGATCATCATTCGGCAGATGCTCAAGCGGGTCACCGTCATCGACTCGGGCTCGACCGAGTTCCTGCCCGGTCTGCTCGTCGACCGGGCTCAGTTCGAGACCGAGAACCGCCGGGTCGTGGCCGAGGGCGCCGAGCCCGCGGCCGGCCGGCCGGTGCTCATGGGCATCACCAAGGCCTCGCTCGCCACCGACTCGTGGCTCTCGGCGGCCTCCTTCCAGGAGACCACCCGGGTGCTCACGGATGCGGCGATCCACGCCCGCAGCGACTCGCTGATCGGGCTCAAGGAGAACGTCATCATCGGCAAGCTCATCCCGGCCGGCACCGGCATCAGCCGCTACCGCAACATCCGGGTCGAGCCGACCGAGGAGGCGAAGGCCAAGGTGTACTCGATGACCGGCTACACCGAGACCGACTACGGGTTCGGGCCGGCCAGTGGCGCGGCAGTGCCGCTGGACGACTTCGACCTCGGTTCGTTCCGCTAAGGTTCCTCGTCGATCGGGGGCTTCCCCAGCTCCGTCGATCCAGGGCTCAGCGAGGTGGCTTGATCGTTAACCACCTCACTGAGCCCTGGCTCGTCTGTGCCCAATCGCTGGCCCGCCCCGCGCGTCTACCACTCGACACCTGCGTCGGACCCGGTGTCCGCAGCGTGAAGGTCTCCGTCCAGGACGCAAGTGACAGGAGGGGCGTTGACCGGCTACCGCCGGCTGGCGGCGTAGCTGTACGCGTATCTCGGGAACGCCGCCGAGGCGGAGGACGTGGCCCAGTATGCGTACCTGCGGGCCTTGTCGCCGCGCTGCGCCAGATCCCGGAGCGGCAGCGCCCGGCTCGCCGTGCTGCTCGGCAACGCGGACGGGGGCAGCGATGACGCCGGACCCCGACCACCCGCCCACACGAATTCCGGGACGCGGCGCCCGCCGTCGTGGTGGCCACGCAGGCGTTCCCGTACGACGTGGACGGCGACGGCAACGACGAGCTGGCGGTGGGCATCCGGTGCAGCGGCCGCGGTGTGTCCATCACCACGCTCTATGTGTTCGCGCAAGGCACCGACGGCTTCGTCCGCACGGCGCGCCGCCCCGGCCCGATGGGTACGAGCTGGTCGCGGTGGATGCGGTGGGCACTGAGGGCGTCACCGTCACCCTGCGGGTGGCCACCGGGGCGCAGGAGCAGCGCACCCTCCGATGGGCCTGATACGCCGCCCCCTCTGCGCTGATCATGAACGTGAGTTCCTTGTCGGCGGCGTGTCGCGTTCCTTGGCTCATGATCGACTGAACCATGGACGGGCTATGTCTACCAAGTGCCGCGTTCAGGCTGGTCAATAAGGTCCGAGCAGGGCAAAACTCTCACCCCCCGCGTGCGGACGACGCCACCGCGTGCTGTGCTTGTGCGATGACCGACACCGCGACCGCCGCCACCGCCGAGGTTGGGCTGCGCCATCCGCAGGATCCTGAGCCCGTCCGGTCGACCAAGGCCGCCGCCGTGCTGGCTCTGGGCGTGGCCGCCGTGGTGACCGGACCGGTCGTGGGCGGGATCATTCCAGCCACGCTCGGCCTGACCTTGGCCCGGCAGGCGCGAAGCGAACTCGTCGCGGGCCAGGGATACCTGACCGGGGCCCGGCATCTGCGGGCCGGCCTGGCCCTGGCCTGGGTCGGCCTCGGACTGGCGATAGCGGCGCTGGTCGTGGTGAGCGTCATCGGGCTGATCTCCTTCGCCGACGGAGCGGGTGCGGGCCAGGACTTTCCGTCCACATCGGACTGAGCTCGTCCCGCTCGACCGGCACGGCTCGACGGGCGACGCGCGCCCGGCCGGTGGTGCGCGAAGATGGTCCGGTCGGCGAGAGAGGGCGGGCCGTGGTGAGCGATCGGGTGGAGCAGGAGGGGCCAACCTCCGGCGCTGAGCCAACGGCTCCGCAGCCGGGTCCGGCGCCGCCGGCATACCCACCGCCGGGATACGGCGCATCCGGGTACCCGCCACCCGGTCAGGCCGGCTACCCGGGTCAGCCCGGTCTGCCGTACCCGGCGTATCCGCCCGGTCCGCCGTACCCGGTGCCCATGGGTTATCCGCCCGGCGCCTATCCGGCGGGTGCCTACCCACCGGGTGCCTACCCGTCGGGTGGGGGCTATCCGGTGCCGGTCGGTTATCCGCCGCCACCGCCGCGGGTCGGACTGCCCCGACCGGTGGCGATCGAGGCCATCCCCGGCACGCCGTTCGGCGTCGCGATCGTCGGCATCGCGCCGACCGCGAGCGGCCCATCGGCGGCCAGCCTGGTCGCCGGCATCGCCTCGATCCTCGTTGCCCTGGTGGTCGGGTGCTTTGGCGTGCTGGGAGCCAACGACGGGTGGGGGCCGATCGTCTCGGGGGCGTTCGCCGTGCTCGCCGCCGTGATCGGTGGGGCCTCGGTCACCCTGGGCGTGGTCGGCCTACGGCAGATCCGCCGAGCGCGGCCGGTACAGCTGACCGGACGCGGTCCGGCGATCATCGGGATCGTCTGCGGCGCCCTCGGCCTCATCCTGACCGCGACTGCGATGATCGCCGCTTTCTCCCTGGTTGGCGCAGCCGGGTAGCGCACCGGTGATGATCGCCATCTGTGGTCGAGATGGTGAAGTTTTCGGCTCCTGCACTGCACTTTGTGAACCACAAACAGCGGTCTTCGGCGGGAACGGCAGGGCGGATTAGTCCCGCCGGTCGTCGGCCCTAGGCAGGCGATCGGGGTGGTCCGGGCGGCCGCCGACCCCTCGGGCCGGGCACCGGTGGGATCGGCTAGAATGTTTGCAGGAAGCTGGCGGCTGCGGATGCGTCGGGCTACGTGGTGGTCGATATCGGCCACCTCGTTTTGACCTGCGTGCCTGCAGTAGGTAGTCTTTCCCCTCGTGCCTGGAATGCCAGGTCACTTGGGCGCGTGCCCGCATCAGTGCGGGACCTGCCCACTCCGGCGCAAAGAACCGCCC
>JBLNGJ010000523.1:0-3054 GCA_050264675.1 Micromonosporaceae bacterium | reverse complement strand
CCCGCACATGATCGATGCTGGATCCGCCGGCCCGGCGAAGAAGAGCGCAAACGTGGTGACCGAAATGGCGAACAGCGTCACGACGCCGAGAAGCGAGCGCCGGATGAAAAAACGAAGCATGCCGAATCCCCTCAGGCGGCGGCCGGCCGGGGAGAAGCCGCCGACGTGGTGCGCATTGACGCGAGGCTACGTCCAGAGGCACCGGTGACAAGCGCCCCGAAAGCGCAAGAAATCCTCGGGATTTGGAGCCGGTAACCGGCCGCCACTAAGCCCGGCCCCGAGACCCCCGGAAGAGGCCGAGGCCGAGCGTGGCCGCACCGGCGAGAACGGCGACCGGGCCGACCCAGTTGGTCACCAGCAGATCGCCCTCCGTCGTACGGCCGGCGGCCACCAGCGAGAGCCCGACCCAGGCCAGCCCCGGGACCAGCGCGAGGCCCCGCCGTCCGGTGGTGCTCCCGACAAACCAGGTCAGCACCAGGTTGCCGGCGATGGCGAGCGGGATCGAGACCGGTATCAGCACACCGCCGAATCGCAGCGGGGTCAGGAACGCACCGACCAGGGCGAGCAGCACCGCCCCCCAGACCGCCACGACCAGGCCGGCCGCCCGCAGCGCGAGCTCCGGCACTCCAGTCGGCGCCGGCGCCCCCGGCTCGCTCATTCCGGCTCCTCCGCTGAGAAGAGCGCGTCGTCGCTGATGGCCGGCTCCTCCGCTGAGAAGAGCGCGTCGTCGCTCACGCCAGTTGCGCCGGGCCGGCGCCATTGACCGACACACCGGCGAAGAGGTCATCCTCCCAGCCGTGCGGCCCGCTACCCGGTCCCCTCGACCCGGCCGCGAGCCGGTAGTACTCGACGCCGAGAAACTCGCCACCGAAGCTGCCGGCGAGTGCGTTGAGCCAGGACGTCGGCGGGATCTGGGTGGCGTGGGCGCGCACCGCGGCCTGTTTGGCCTCGGTGTGGTCGGCGGCCACGATGCGGGCGGCGATCTCCGCATCGGGCGTGCCGAAGGGCAGCTCGTCGAGGTTCTGCACGCCTTCGAACGGGTTCTCGCTGGCCTCGGCGAAATGCTCGAGGCCGGCCCGCAGCACGCTGTGCGGCATCGCGGTCCAGTACAGCTTGGCCGGGGCGACCCCCTCGGCCGCGGCCAGTTCGGCGGCCCGGGTCGCCACCCGGTGTGCCTGGATGTGGTCGGGGTGACCGTAGAAACCGTTGGGGTCATAGGTCACCAGCACCTGCGGACGGACCTCCCGCATCACCTCGACCAGGTGCCCGGCGGCGGTGTCGAGATCGGCACCCCAGAACGCCCGGGGGTGGTCGTTGGCCGGTGTACCCATCATGCCCGAATCGCGGTAGCGGCCGAGGCCGCCGAGAAAGCGGGCATCTTCGATGCCGAGCGCCTGACAGGCGCGCTGCAGCTCGACCACCCGATACCCGCCGAGCTGATCGGCTTCGGCGGCGGCGAGGCCGGCCAGCGCCGGCACGTGGATCTCGCCTTCCTCGCCCATGGTGCAGGTGACGAGCGTGACGTGCGCGCCTTCGGCGGCGTAGCGCGCCATGGTGGCGCCGGTGCCGATGGTCTCGTCGTCGGGGTGCGCATGCACGAAGAGGATGCGGCGTGCCGGCAGGGCGCTCACCCGAGCCACTCTACGCGGGGCGGGACGGTGGCCCGCTGCTCGGCGGATGCGCTTACAGTCACGGCATGGACTATCCGGAGCTGGCCGAACGCACTCGTCGCTTCACCATCGGCGCGCCGCGCGGGTTCGTCGTCTCGGCCGACGGAGCGCGGGTGTTCTTCCTCCGCTCGGACGGCCCCGAGGATCCGGTCGACCGGCTCTGGGTGCTCGACCTGGCCACTGGCACCGAGCGGGTGGCGTGCGACCCGACCGAGCTGGCGGCCGGCGGCGCGGATCTGCCGCCGGAAGAGCGCGCGCTGCGGGAACGCCAGCGCCTCTCCGCCTCGGGCATCGGCTCGTTCGCCATCGACCGCGCCGGAGACCTGGCGGTCTGCGCGGTGGATGGCCGGCTCGCTCTGGTCGACGTGGCCGCCGGCACGGTGAGCGCGCCGGTCGAGACCCGCGGCGTGGTCGACCCAGTGCCAGACCCGACCGGCCGCCGGGTGGCCTACGTGGCGGCGGGGGCTCTGCGGGTCTTCGACCGCCGCACGGGTGAGGACGCGCTGCTGGCCGGTGAGGCCGGCAGCGAGCACATCACCTGGGGCATGGCCGAGTTCATCGCGGCCGAGGAGTTCGCCCGCTACCACGGCTTCTGGTGGGCGCCCGACGGCGGGGCGCTCCTCGCTGCCCGGGTCGACGACTCCCGGGTGCACCGCCTGTACCTGCACGACCCGGCCACGCCGGAGCGGCCGCCGAACGTCGTTGCCTATCCCGCCGCCGGCACGCCCAACGCCGAGGTGACGCTGCACCTGCTCGACCTCGAGGGCGGCTGGGTCGACGTGCACTGGGATCGCGAGACCTACCCGTACGTGGTGGCGGTCTCCTGGTCGGAGGTGGGTGGTCCACTGGTGACGGTGCTGCGCCGGCTGCAGCAGCACGGCCTGGTCCTCGCCGTCGACCCGCGCACCGGGGAGACCCAGGTGCACGCCGAGCTCGCCGATCCACGGTGGGTGGAGCCGGTGCCCGGTACGCCCTGCCACCTCGCCGACGGCCGGGTGCTCATCGGCGGCGAGCTGGCCCACGACGGCTACGACGCCCGCTGTCTCTTCGCCGACGGCGGTCTGCTCACCCCGCCCTCGCTCTATGTGCGTCGGGTGGTCGGGCGATTGGGTGTCGACCTGCTGGTGGAGGCGAGCGAGGGTGAACCGAGCGAGCAGCACCTCTACCGGGTGGGCACGCACCCCGGGTCGGCTACGGTCGAGCTGCAGCGCCTGACGCCCCAGGCCGGCTGGCACCGTGGCTTCGCCGCCGCCGATACGCTCGTCGTCGGAGCGGCGTCGCTGGACCAGCCCGGGACACAGTGGACGGTGTACCGGGGCACCGAGATGGTCGCCGAGATCCGCTCGCACGCCACCGTGGTGCCCTACACGCCGCGCCCGGCACT
>JBLNGJ010000522.1:0-3180 GCA_050264675.1 Micromonosporaceae bacterium | reverse complement strand
GCCGGAGCAGCCGCGCCATGGCCGTACGGCTTGTTGACGCCAAACCTGTCGTCTTCCCGACGATGGCCGGCGGCGCCCTCGATCACGCGAAGCCGCCGCCGGACTCTCCTATCTCGCCGATCATGGACTAACGGACCCGACACGCCGCCAAACAGGAAGTCAAGGTCATGATCAGCGGAAGGCCGAGGGTCAGCCGGGGACGGGGAAGGCGACCGGGCCGCGGTGGTCGTCCGTGTCGACCGCGCGTACCCCGAAGAAGACGTTGTCCTTGGAGAGGTCGATCGTCGCCGTGGTCACGTTGCCGACGTCGATCGCGTGGGTCCGCTCCACATCGGTGGTGTCTCGCCAGACGACCTCGTATCCGGCGAGGTCGGCGTCCGTGCCCTGGTTCCAGGTCAGGGTGGTGTCGGTGGTGAGCTGGGTGGCGAGGATCTTGACATTCTTGGGTGTGCCCGGACCCGTGGCCAGTGACCAGAAGATGGCGGCGTTGACTCGGGCCACCCGGCGATGTAGTTGACGTCGCAGAACTCCGGCAGGTCCCCGAGTTGCACGCCGTTCTCTACGCGGACGTCCTGGTGCTGGTGGGCGAAGTTCTCGGCCGGCTCGGTGATGCGCATCGCCGGGTAGCCGCGCGAGACGAACGAGATCTGGTCGCTGCCGCGCAGGTACCGGTCGCGCCGCCAGATCATGTTGATGTGCATGTTGGTCACGCTGTTGTCGGCGACGTCCAGGGCGAACCGGGCAAGTTGGCGGGTCGCCGAGTCGTTCTCTCCATCGACCGCCCGGCGCACGTTCGCCTGCGCCGCCGTCTCTGAAGTCGGCACGCCCTCGGCGAAGAGCCGCAACGAGTGCGGGTAAGCACGGGCACCGTATTAACGCCTAGGCGTTAATACGGTGCCCGTCCTTTCAAGTCCGGGGCCGGGGCGGGGTCAGGTGCGGCTGACCACCGGGTCGACGAAGCCGGCGCCGTGGTCGAGTTCGTAGTCGAGGTTCATCGCCGCGCTGATCAGGGCGAGGTGGCTGAACGCCTGCGGGAAGTTGCCGATCTGCTCGCCGGTCGGTCCGATCTCCTCCGAGAAGAGTCCGACGTGGTTGGCGTAGGTGAGCATCTTCTCGAACGCCAGGCGCGCGTCGTCCAGCCGACCAGACCGGGCCAGTGCGTCGACGTACCAGAAGGAGCACATCGAGAACGTGCCCTCCGAGCCGCGCAGCCCGTCCGGCGACGCACTCGGGTTGTAGCGGTAGACCAGGCTGTCGGAGACCAGCTCCTCGTCCATGGCCCGCAAGGTCGAGAGCCACCGTGGGTCGCTCGGAGATATGAAGCCCACCAGCGGCATGTAGAGCAGTGAGGCGTCGAGCACATCGGTGTCGTAGTGCTGGACGAACGCCTCCCGCTTGGCGTCGAAGCCCCGTTCCATGATCTGTCGGTAGACCATGTCCCGCATGTTGGTCCACCGGCCGGTGTCGCCGGGCCGGCCGCGTCGCTGGGCCAGGCGGATGGCTCGGTCGAAGGCGACCCAGGCCATGACCTTGCCGTAGACGAAGTTCTGCCGCCCGCCGCGGGTCTCCCAGATGCCGTCCTCAGGCTGGTCCCAGTGCTCACAGAGCCAGTCGATCATTCTTGCCGTGCTGACCCATCCATCGTGACCGATCGGCAGCGAATGGGCGTCGGCGAGGTGGATGGAGTCCAGCGCCTCGCCGTAGATGTCCAGCTGCAACTGGTCCGCCGCACCGTTGCCGATGCGGACCGGGCTGGAGCCCTTGTAGCCCTCGAAATGGGGCAGGGTCTGCTCGTCCAGGTCGGATGAACCGTCGATCCGGTACATGATCTGCAAGGGCTGCTGCTGGGCGCTCGCGTCGTGGATGCGCGCCTGCAGCCAACGCAGGAACGCGGTCGCCTCGTCGGCGAAGCCGAGGCCCAGCAACGCGTAGACGGAGAAGGACGCATCGCGGACCCAGGTGAAGCGGTAGTCCCAGTTGCGCTCGCCACCGACCTGCTCGGGCAACCCGGCGGTGGGTGCGGCGACGAGTGCACCGGTCGGCGCGTACGTCATCAGCTTCAGCGTCATCGCCGACCGCTCGACCCACTCCCGCCACCGGCCGGTGTAGCGGGACCGCCCGATCCACTTGCGCCAGAAGTCGCGGGTCTGCTCGAACATCAACGCGATCGCTTCGGGCGTCACCGCGTGGGGCGGTCCGCTCGGCGCGGTCTCCAGCACCACGCCGCCGACCTCGCCCACGGTCAGCTCGACTTCGAGCTGGACGCCGTTGCCGGTGTGCGTCACGCCGCCCAGCTCGGCGATCGCACCGTGGCGGGCAGTCGAGATGTTCAGCGACAGGCCGGCGCTGCGAAACGCGACGCCGTCGTCGAAGACTTCGGTCTCGTGCTCATCGCGGCCGAAGTTGAACCGGGGCTGGCAGTCGAACGCGAAGCGCATCCGGCCGCGGACCACCCGGATCATGCGTACCAGCCGGTGCCGGTCGGTGACCCGGTCACCGGCGATCGGCATGAAGTCGATCACCTCGCCCACGCCGTCGGTGCTCAGGAACCGGGTCACCAGGATCGGCGTGCCGGGCAGGTAGAGCTGTCGGGCGACGTACTCGGTTCCGGACGGTGTGATCCGGAAGTGGCCGCCCTTCTGCCGGTCCAGCAGGCCAGCGAAGATCGCTGGCGAGTCGAAGCGTGGCGCGCAGAACCAGTCGATCGTGCCATCGTTGGCCACCAGGGCAGCGGTCTGCAGATCGCCGATGAGGCCGTGGTCTTCGATGGCCGGATACCCGTTCTTCACTGTGACACCCCCGTGACGCGACATTCCTCAACCCATCCTGGGCCGCCGGGGCCGGCCTGCGGGCCGGAATGCGGCAACTGCCGCCGGCCTCGACCGCTCGGGGCTCATGGCGGGCGTACATCACGGCGGGCGTACATCACGGCGGGCGTAATTGCGTTGAGCGACCCACCCTTGACAGCGCAGGCTAAAGGCCCGCCTGACGTTTGGGGACCTCCCGATGAACCTGCTCCGCGACCTGTGGGCCACCTCGCCGCGCCGTAGCGCGGTCGTGGCCGCTCTCGTCGTGCTCGGCGCGGGTGGGCAGGCGACCGCGGCGGCGCTGGCCGGTCCGGTGTTGCTGCACCGCTCGGGACTGCTGTTCGGGCTGCTCGCGGCGGCCCTGGTGGTGGCC
>JBLNGJ010000521.1:0-6766 GCA_050264675.1 Micromonosporaceae bacterium | reverse complement strand
CTGCTCCTAGGCGGGAAAATTAGCTAGCTCCGTTTGAAGCGGAAATAGCCTATAGCGCGAACATGCCGGCGCAGTACGTCCGGCTGTCGGCGTCGCTGAGTGTCGGGATCCATGCACGAGCTACGAGAGGTGTTGCCCGTCGACCAGAACGGCAAGTACGCATGCCGGTACTGCCCAGGCTCCGTCGGATCCAGCACTGGTGTCGAGGACGTTGCGGGTCGTGAGGATTCCGCGGTACCGCGAGGCGTTGACTGTGGCGGCTTCGCGTAACCAGCGGCCGCCTTCGGTGTACTTTCCTTCGACTGCGGCGCCGGATAGCGAATCCCCGACGAAGTCGACCTCTTTGCGTGTTGGTGTTCGTAGGTAGAACAGGTGCTTCTCGCCGGCCCAGTCGGCACCGCCGGCGACGTAAGCGCGCTGCAGGGCCATGCCGATCTGTGCCTCGGCCAGGACGGTCAGGTCAAGGTCGCTGCGACTGCTTGAGCGCAGGTGGGCGAGTCGTCCGATGAGCGGGTCGACTGGGTAGACCTTGTCCATGGCCCGTGGCAGCCCGATCCACTCGTGGTCGAGTTGCTGGACAGACCACAGCAGGTACGCGTCGCGCAGTGAGTCCAGGTGCCGACCGACCACGTCGTGGTGCACGCCGATATCGGCGCCGACGTTTGATTGGTTCAGTGGCGTCGATACCGAGGCCCACACCCGTTCGACGAGTTGCGCGGTCTGGGTCTCGTCGAGGTTGCTGGTGGCGAAGGCGTCTTTGTGTACGACGTCGAAGAGTGTGTCGATGAACCACCGGGGTGTTGGCTGCGCGGCCTTCGCTGCGGCGACCGCGGCGGGGAATCCGCCGCAGTGCAGGTAGGCCTCCCATAGCGGGAGCAGGTCGGCCAGCCAGACGTTCGCGGCCGCGTATGCATCCGCGCCCGCCGGGGAGTGGATCTCGCTGAGTGACAAGGCCGGCATGTCGGCGAGCGTCGGGTGCCAGATCGAGGCAAAGGCACGAAAGCCCATCGGCATCAGCGTCCGGTCTGTGCGATCCACGTGACCTCGGCGGCCAGCCAGCGTGCCCGCGCCCCGGGTCAGGGAGTGGGCTGAGGAACCCGTGAGGACGACAACGGCCTCGGCGAACTCCGGAAGGTTGTCCCGCAGCCATTTGATTTCGGCGGCCCAGTCGCCGGTCACTGCGCTGACCTCGTCGATGAACCACCATCTCGTGACACCCATTGGTAGCGGGGCGAGCGGAGCATTCTGGATCGCCGTGCGCATGTTCTTGGCGTCCCAACCGTCTGCGGCCAGTCGCACGATCGCCAGCGGCGGGACGTTGCGGGCCAACAGGTCCTGGATGGCCTGTTTCATCGTGACGGTCTTACCGACCCGCCGCGGCCCGCGCAGCAGGTACAGGCCGCCGCGTTCGAGGTCGGCTAGGACTCTGGGCCGGTAGTCCAGCCCACTCTGGGATGCGCTGCGCAGGTCTGGATCTTTGGCCGGCCAGCCCCGAGGATCGCGCCACCATGGATTCATGCGCTGGATGTCGGCTGTCAGCTGTCCAAGCGACGTGGTCACACGGTCTCCTTCCGCGAAAACGCACCCATACGGACGCTTGAATCCGCGAAAGTGTACCCTTCGGGGACCCTGATCGTCGCGAAAATGCACCCCCCAGCCGTACGCGCGCCTCGCGCCCGATGCTTACGACAAGGTGCGGAAAGGCTGGGCGGATGACACAGCTGGGTTAGGTCGCAGTACGGAACACGCGAAGGCCGTTCCCGGTGGTCGGAAACGGCCTCTGACCTGTGTCGGGGTGGCCGGATTTGAACCGACGACCTCTTCGTCCCGAACGCGGCTAGCGGTCTTCGGGGTCACTGGCCCGTCGCGGCTCGATACCCGTGACCTGCGGAAACCTGTCGACCGATGTCGTCTGTTGTCGCCGGCTTCGGCGGTTTCTGCTGACTCTCTGCTGACTGGTGGCGTTGTCGTCGCCGCTGGCCGGCCGGCACGAAGGAGGTCACTCCGGCCCGGTCGATAGCCGGTCGTTCGAGATCGTTAGGCGGCCCGGACGGGTGTTGCTGCACCCGCTCCCCGGGCCTTGATCAGGAACGGAGCTCCTGACCCATGGGTATTCAATCGATCGTTGCTGCCCCGCGTGGCGCGCCCTCGTCGTCTCGGTTTCCGGGGTCTCGTGGTGAGCGGGGCGGCGTGGCACCCGGACTGGTGCGTCGGGGCGCGAAGCCATGCTGGCGCGCATGCGTCGGAGTCGTCGTGGGTGGTGGCCAACACGCACCGGGTGGAGGTCGGTCTGTACATGGAGGCGCGGCCGTGGGCGATCGCCTGGGTGGTGATGAGGGCGCCGGCGAAAGTGCTGATGTTCTCACCGGCGGAGGCGAAACGGCTGGGTCAGCAGCTGGTGCGCCTGGCCGAGGAGGCGTTGGCGGCGGAGGTGCCGTGATCGGCTGCTCGGAAGCGTCGGACCAGGATGGGAGGGTGACATGATGGGAGGTGGTCGGTCGTGAGTGAGGTGGTCAGCGTGTCGAGCAAGCCGGAGCGGATGCCCGAGTGGCCGCCAGCTGAGCACCTGCCGGTGGAGGAGCTGGCGCGCCGGCAGGGTGTGCCGCCGCTGTCCTCGGCCGATGATCTGGTCGAGCCGGGGCTGTTCGAGTCGGAGCAGGAGCTGGAGGAGTTCCTCGCCGACCTGTACGCCTCGCGTCGGGCCGGCATGGCGTGAGCTTCGTCGTCCTGGACACGGACGTCGCTTCTGCCAGTTTCCTGGGTCGTCTTCCTGGCCGTCTGCATACGCGGTTGGCTCGGAGCACGGCGTGCATCACGTTCGTGACGCTCGGGGAGCTGACGAAGTGGACGACCGTGCGCAGCTGGGGGCCGCAGCGGCGGCAGGCGTTGGAGCGGTGGCGGCGTCGGGTGGTGCTGTTGCCGTTCGATGAGGCGGTGGCCACGACGTGGGGTCATTTGCAGGCGGCCGCGCAGTTGCGGGGCCGACCGAGGCCGGTCAACGATGCGTGGATCGCGGCTTGCTGCCTGGTCGACGGCCTGCCGTTGGCGACGTTCAACGCGAAGGACTTCGCCGACTTCGCCCAGCACGACGGCCTGGTCCTCGAGGACGTGTCCTAGCCGGTGTTGGTTCTGCTCGGCGTCGACGGCGGGCGACCTGCGTACGAAGGCCATGTGTTCGACCGCCCGTGGCGGGCGAATCAAACCCCCCGCCGAAGGCCGTCAGCTCGACCACGGCGGAGAGCGAGTGTTGGTGGCGCGGAGGTGGGCTGGTTTGCGGTGGGTGGTGTCCCGTCTGCCGTCGACCCGCCCGTAGGGGAGGCGGCTCCTGCCCCCCGGTCAAGGTGGAGCACCCCACCGTCTGACCGACCTTGACCGGGGGGCAGGGGTCGCCTTGGCTTGTCCCGGGTCGATGGTGGGCGCGGGACCGTGCGCGACCCGGCGGTGGCGTGGGGGATCCCGGAGCCGGAGCCGAGTTCACGACCGAGCGGGAGGCCGTGGCCCAGGTGGCGCGCAACGCGCACGGCGGGCTTCGGTTCCATGATCTTTGGCACTCGTACGCGACCTGGCTGGTGTCGCAGGGGGTGCCGGTCAACGACGTGGTCTCGGTCATGGGCCACGAGAACGCGTCGACCACGCTCAACCTCTACACCCACAGGTCAGCGGACCGGGACGATCGGGTTCGGCGGGCGCTTGCTGACTTTCCGCTGACTTTTGACCTTGACGAGGGGTCCGGGGATGACGAGGACCCCTCCGGGGAGGGGTCCTGACGTGCTGGTTTGCCTGTGTCGGGGTGGCCGGATTTGAACCGACGACCTCTTCGTCCCGAACGAAGCGCGCTACCAAGCTGCGCTACACCCCGAATCGTGCCGGGCAATAGTAGCCGACGACGCCGCGGGCCCGAGCCGGGTATCCCGGCCCGCCGGGACGAAGCGCCCGAGGGTCAGCGCGGGATCAGCGTGAGCACCGACACCTCGGGCCGGCAGGCGAACCGGATCGGGGCCGTCGGGTGCGTGCCCAGGCCGGCCGACACGTGCAGCCAGGCGCCCGAACCCGGCCAGCGGTGCAGCCCTTTGGCCATGCGCGGGGAGAGGCCGCAGTTGGTCACCAACGCGCCGAAGCCAGGTACGCACACCTGCCCGCCGTGGGTGTGCCCGCCGAGCAGCAGGTCGAAGCCGTCGGCGGCCATCGCGTCGAGCACGCTCGGTTCCGGGGAGTGGGTCAGCGCGAGGTGCACATCGGCGTTGCCGTCGACTGGGCCGGCCACGGCGGCGTACTCGTCCCGCTCGACATGCGGGTCGTCCACGCCGACCAGCTCCACCGCGCGGCCGCCAGCCTTAAGGGTCGCGCGGGCGTTGTTGAGATCGACCCAACCGGCGTCGGTGAGCAGGTCGCGCAGATCCTCGACCGGCAGCTCGACGCCCTGCACGTACCCGCGGTCGCGGTTGAAGTATCCGAACGGGTTCTTGAACACCGGCCCGCGGTAGTCGTTGGAGCCGAAGACGAACGCGCCGGGGTAACGGAACAGCGGCGCGTAGGCCGAAGCGAGCGCCGGCACCGCGTCCGGATGGGCGATGTTGTCGCCGGTGACCACGACCAGGTCGGGGTCGAGCCCGGCGAGGGCCGCCACCCACTGCTGCTTGCGTCGCTGGCCCGGGGTCAGGTGCAGGTCGGAGACGTGCAGGACGCGCAGCGGCTCGGCGTCGGGCGCGAGCACCGGCACGTCGAAGCGGCGCACCGTGAACAGGTTCCGCTCGATCAACGCCGCGTAGGCCAGCGTCACCGCACCGGTCGCGGTCAGACCGGCGAGCACGCGGGTCAGCATGGGCGCCTCATCACGCGTCAACCGTAGGCGTCAAGGTCGACCTTCGCCGGGTCAACCGTTGCCGCCTCCTCCACCGCCACCCCCGCCTCCTCCCCCACCGCCACCGCCTCCTCCACCGCCACCCCCGCCGGGCGTGGGCGGACTGCCCGGCGGCGGGTTGCCGTTGCTGGTGAAGATCATGACGGCGCCGCTCTTGATGGTGGAGCCGGACGGCTCGGTGCGGGCCACGGTGCCGGCCGGGCAGACCGAGTCGACCGGGTCCGGGTCCTGCAGCACGTTGAACCCGGCCGCGCGTAGCCTCGATCGGGCCTGCTCGACCGAGAGGCAGACCACATTGGGGATGTCGACCTTCTTGCCGACGGCGAGCGCGGCCGGCGGCGCGGTGAACTTGACCGCCGGCAGGTCCTTGACCGCCTCCTTGAGGGTGAGCGCCACCGCGGTCTGCACCGCCGCCGGTCGCATCTTGTGCGTGGGTTGGGCGAAGTCGGGGTCGGCCATGGTGCCGGCGACGGTCAGCTGTTTGGTGGAGAGGACCAGGTTCGCCGTCCACAGGTCGTCGGTGGTGCCGGTCTTGCCGGCGAGCGGCTTGCCGATAAAGTCACGCGCCCGGTACTGCTTGCCGCCCACGAAGATCTGGCTGGCCGTACCGCCGTCGCACTTGCCGAAGGCCGACTGGTCATAGACCGGGCAGCGGGCGGCGTCGACGGCGGCCCGGGCGATCTCGGGCTTCACGACCTGCTTGCACCGCGGCTGGCTCACGCCGGGCAGCTTGTTGCCGTCGGCGTCGTAGACGTCGATGATCGGGATCGGCTCGCAGTACTTGCCGTCGGCGACCAGCGAGGCGTACGCGTTGGCCATCTCCAACGGCACCGTGTCGGAGACGCCGAGCGTGAACGGGCCCCAGCCGGGCGTCAGCTTCGGGTCGGTGGCGAACTCGTAGTCGGAGGGGTAGCCCGGCCGTCCGTGCGCCCGGAACTGGATGCCCAGCCGCTTGGCCACGTCGACCGCGTTCTGCGGGCCGACCAGCTCCACCAGGGGCACGAAGTAAGTGTTCACCGACCGGCCGAAGCCCGTCCACATGCTACGGACGCCGTTCATGTACTCGGGGTTGGCGTTGACCGGGCACCAGTGCGAGTCGGGGCAGGCGGCCGGGCCGTCCTTCTCCACGATGTACTTGGAGTGGTAGGGCGAGACGGCGGGGATCGTGTAGTCCAATGTGTACCCGTGCTCGAGGGCAGCCACCAAGGTGAAGATCTTCATCTGCGAGCCAGCCTTGAAGCCGGTGATATCCCCGCCCCCACTGATCAGCGGGTTGGTGGTGGTCGGGTAGGTGCCTCGGATGCCGAGCTGGCGTTTGATGGGATCGGAGGAGGGCCCGTTCTGATGGGCGGCGTCGAGGCCGTAGAACCGGTTGACCTTCATGGCCCGGATGCGTCCGGTGCCCGGCTCGATTGCGGTCACCATCAGCGCGTCCGAGGTGCCGGTCTTCGCCTGGCCTTCGACCGCCTTGTTCGCCGCTTCCTGGACCTTCACATCCAATGTGGAGATGATCCGATAGCCACCGGACTTGAGCTTCGCCTCCCGCAGCGACGGGTCGGCCCCGAAGGCCTCCTGCTGCTGCCACCAGCGGTAGAGGAAGTCGCAGAAGAAACCCCAGTCGTTTTGCAGGGCGGCCACGCAGCCGTTGGGCGTCCGTTTGCCGACCACCTTGAGTTCGGTCTTCTTCGCCGTCTCGAACTCAGCCTGGGTGATCATCTTGAGCCCGAGCATCTGCTCGAGCACGTACGTGCGGCGGGCCAGTGCCTGCGGGCGGCCGGACTCGGTGACCGGGTCGAACGTCGTCGGCGCTTTGGGCAGACCGGCCAGCAGCGCCGCCTCCTCGAGCTTGAGGTCCTTGGGCTCCTTGCCGAAGTAGGCCTGGCTGGCCGCGTAGATACCGTAGGC